>JAGVUU010000311.1 GCA_019136105.1 Gammaproteobacteria bacterium | reverse complement strand
CGACCTGATGGAGGCCATCGCACGCAGCAATGCCAACGCCGGAGCGGGCTACATCGAACGCAGCGGCGAACAGTACCTGATCCGCGTGCCCGGCCAGGTCGGTGCGCCCGAGGAGCTTCGCGACATCGTCGTCGCTCATCGTGACGGCGTGCCGATTCGACTCCGTGAGATGGCGGAAGTCGTGGAGGGAAGCGAGTTGCGCACCGGTGCCGCGACCGAGAACGGCCGTGAGATCGTGCTTGGCACCGTGTTCATGCTGGTCGGGGAGAACAGCCGCGCCGTTGCGCGTCGGGCCGCGACACGGCTGCAGGAGGTCAATGCGAGCCTGCCGGACGGAGTCGTCGCGACCCCGGTCTACGACCGTACCGCACTTGTCGATCGGACCATCGCCACGGTCCGAACGAACCTGCTCGAGGGCGCACTGCTGGTGATCGCGGTGCTGTTCGCGCTGCTCGGCAACCTGCGCGCCGCCTTGATCACCGCCGCGGTCATCCCACTCACCATGCTGATGACCATCACCGGCATGGTGCAGAACCGGATCTCGGCCAACCTGATGAGCCTGGGGGCGCTCGATTTCGGTCTGATCGTCGACGGGGCGGTGATCATCGTCGAGAACTGCCTGCGTCGCTTTGGCGAGACGCAGCATCGACTCGGGCGGATCCTGACGCGGGACGAGCGCTTCGAGGTCGCTGCAAGCGCATCGGCCGAAGTGATGAAACCCAGCCTGTTCGGCGTACTGATCATCACGGCGGTGTACTTGCCGATCTTCGCGCTGACGGGCGTCGAGGGAAAAATGTTCCATCCGATGGCATTCACCGTGGTCATCGCGCTGACCGCCGCCATGCTGCTCTCACTGACGTTCGTTCCCGCCGCGGTCGCCCTGTTCATGACAGGACCGGTGAAAGAGAGCGACAACCGGCTGATGGCACGCATCAAGGCCTGGTACCGTCCCGTGCTCGAGCGGGCTCTCACGCATCGCGTCGCGGTCCTCGCAGCGGCCGTCCTGCTGGTCGCTGCGAGTGGACTGATGGCGACCCGGCTCGGCAGTGAATTCGTCCCGAGCCTGGATGAGGGTGACATCGCATTGCACGCCCTGCGGATTCCCGGAACGGGGCTCGAGCAGGCGATCGGCATGCAGACCTCGCTCGAGGCGCGCATCAAGGAATTCCCGGAGGTGGACAAGGTCGTTGCCAAGATCGGCACTGCGGAGGTGGCGACGGACCCGATGCCGCCCTCGGTGGCCGATACCTTCATCATGCTCAAGGACCGGTCCGAGTGGCCGGACCCGCGCAAGACCAAGCTCGAACTGGTCCGGGAACTCGAGGTTGCCGTGAAGGAGATTCCCGGCAACAACTACGAATTCACCCAACCCGTGCAGATGCGCATGAACGAGCTGATCGCCGGCGTGCGTGCCGACGTGGCGGTGAAGGTCTATGGCGACGATCTCGAGCAGCTGATGGCGCTCGGCGACGCGGTGGAAAGCGTGGCCAGCCAGGTGGCCGGCGCCGCCGACGTCAAGCTCGAGCAGGTAACGGGTCTGCCGCTGCTCACCATCACCCCGAATCGTGCCGCGCTCGCGCGCTACGGATTGAACCTGCAGGACGTGCAGGACACGGTCTCGATCGCTCTCGGTGGCGGCGATGCCGGGCAGCTGTTCGAGGGCGACCGGCGCTTTGACATCGTCGTGCGCCTGCCGGAGGCGATCCGCACCGACATCGATCAACTGCATGAGCTCCCGGTCCCGCTTCCTGGCGGCATGACGCAGGCAGCGTCGGGGGGCTTGCGTCCCGGGAATGCGGGTGCGACAGCCGCGACCTTCGTGCCACTCGGCGAGCTCGCCACGCTCGAGATCGCGCTCGGGCCGAACCAGATCAGCCGCGAGAACGGCAAGCGGCGCGTCGTCGTGACGGCCAACGTGCGCGGTCGGGACCTGGGTGGCTTCGTGGAAGACCTGCGCGCACAGGTAAGCGACAGCGTCGACCTGCCCGAGGGCTACTGGATCGCTGCCCGAGGGCTACTGGATCGAGTACGGAGGTACGTTCGAGCAGCTCATCTCCGCCAGCAAGCGGCTGCAGGTCGTTGTCCCAGTGGCGCTGCTCATCATATTCGGGCTGCTGTTGATGGTCTTCGGCTCGGGCCGCGACGCGCTGATCGTGTTCAGCGGCGTGCCGCTGGCCCTGACCGGTGGGGTCCTCGCGTTGTGGCTGCGGGGCATTCCACTGTCGATCTCCGCTGGGGTCGGGTTCATCGCGCTGTCCGGCGTCGCGGTGCTCAATGGCATCGTGATGATCGCGTTCATCCGCAAGCTGCGCGAGCAAGGCGATCCGCTCGACGAGAGCATCATCGACGGAGCGGTCGGTCGACTGCGCCCGGTGCTGATGACCGCGCTCGTGGCGTCGCTTGGTTTCGTGCCGATGGCATTGAACGTCGGTGCCGGCGCCGAAGTCCAGCGCCCGCTTGCGACGGTCGTGATCGGGGGCATCGTGTCCTCCACCCTGCTGACCCTGCTGGTGCTGCCCGCGCTCTACCGCATGCTGCATCGCGACCAGGACGTCGCCGAACTGGTGGCGAACCGATGACCCTACCATCATGAATGCTGGAGACGCCTGGAGTGCCATTACCGTCGAGGCCTACAAGCGGAATCGTCGCCGCGCTGCTGGCGGCCCTGACCTTTGGCTTGACGGTGCCGCTGGCCAAGGCGTGGTTCAGCGGCGTCGGACCGTGGCTGCTCGCGGGGCTGCTGTATCTCGGGTCGGGCATCGGTCTCTCGGCTTGGGCCGTGCTCCGAGGCAGACCATGGTCCGTGCCTCTACGCGATTTGCCATGGCTGGCCGGAGCGGTGCTCGCAGGCGGAATCGTTGCGCCGGTCCTGCTGCTGCTTGGGCTGCGCGACGTGCCCGCCAGCACGGCTTCGCTGATGCTGACCTGCGAAGGATTGTTCACGAGCCTGTTGGCGTGGATCGCATTCCGCGAACATTACGATCGGCGGATCGTACTCGGCTTCCTCGCAATTGCCGGTGGCGCCATCACGCTGGCGCTCGCGCCGGGGAGCCCACAGTCCGCGCCGCTTCTGCCAGTGGTGCTCGTCCTCACGGCGTGTCTGGCCTGGGGTGTCGACAACAACCTGACCCGCGTGATCGCTCTCGCCGATCCGATTCAGGTCGCTGCAGCCAAGGGGTTAGTCGCCGGCCTCACGAATACGATCCTCGCCGTCACCCTGGGGGCCCAGCTACCGGCCACGGCTGTGTCCGTGCTTGCCGGCGTCGTTGGCTTCGTAGGCTATGGCTTGAGCCTGGCGTTGTTTGTGTACGCGCTCCGTGAGCTCGGTACATCCCGGACGTCTGCCTATTTCTCGGTCGCGCCGTTCGTGGGCGCCCTGGTGGCAGTGCTCACTCTCGGCGAGCCATTCACGGGCGCACTCATGATCGCCGGGGCCCTGATGGGGTGGGGCGTGTGGCTGCACGTGACGGAGCATCACCTGCACGACCACGATCATCACTCACTTGAGCATGAGCACGCTCACGACCACGACGAGCACCATGATCATCAGCATGGCGACGACGTCGTGCCTCAAGGGTCGCACACGCACCGGCACACGCACGCGCCGTTGCGCCATCGACACGCGCACTTTCCGGATGCTCACCATCGCCACGACCATTGAGTCCCTTTCTGTGCCGCGTCACGCACCCGTGTGTACCTTACGAAACGCCGCCAGGAGCGCCAGGTCGTACGTGATCTTCAGCGCTCCGCACATCACCAGCGGCGCAGCCAGCCAGCCCGCGGCGAACAGCGCACCGCCCAGAGAGGGGCTCAGCGCAGCGGCCAAGCTGCGCGGCACCGAGGTGTAACTCGCCGCCGCCGCCCGTTCTGGTGGCGTGACCACCGCCATGACGAACGCCGAACGAGTCGGTACGTCCATTTGCGATAGTGCCGCGCGGAGGAGCAGCAGGCCCAAGGCGACTTCGACCTGAGACGCGAATGCCGCCGCAATGAGAGCCACGCTGGATGGTATGTGCGTGAACACCATCGTGTTCAGCAGACCGATGCGGCGTGCAACCCACGGTGCAGCCAGTTGCGAGAGCGCAGTGAGCATGCCCGCCCAGAAGAAAAAAGCTCCTGCAGCGGACAGGGACAAACCGAATCGCTGGAACAGCCACAGCGCCAGCAATGACTGCACCACCAGCCCGCCGGCGAACGCGTCGACCGAGAACAACGCAGCCAGCCGCACGACGATGCTGCGTGAGGGTCCCAACGGAGCCGGCTGGCTGTGCGGCGCCTGAATTGCCGGCATGGGCAAGCGTAGATACAGCAGCCAGACGACCAGGCCGACCGCGCCATAGACGACGAACATGGCTCGTAACGCAGCAAGGCGACCCACCCCCAGGTTCGCCAACGCGTCCGGGGCAGCGGCCGCGAGCGCGCCGACCGCGGCACACAATGCAGCGGCCAGGCTGTAACGAGCGAACAGCGCGGTGCGGGCATTGCCGTGTGCGGTCTCAGCCAGCCGGGCGTGCTCGAGCGGCAGGAATACACTGACATCGCCGGAGCCCGGGTTCAGCGTACCCAGGAACGCGACGATGAGCAGTGGCCAGAACGCCGACAGTCCGGCGAAGCCGAGTCCGGTGGCGGCCATCAGCAGTGCAGCAATGAGCAGCAACCGCCGATGGTGGAATCGATGACCCCAGGTGCCCACTGCCACGGTGGCAAGCGCTGAGCCCAGCAGAGTGGCGGTGCTCAAAAGCCCCACTTCCCACGTGCCGAATCCGAGCGCCAGCAGATACGCTGGAAGCAGGACAGCGACATAGCCGTCGACAAAGGCTCGCAGCCCCCGCCCGATGATCAACAGGCGTGCTTCAGAGCCCGCGCCCGTCATCGTGTTCACATCGGCGGGACTCGATTGCGGCGCCTGGACGGCTGCGGACGCGAGATCACTGTCGACACCAGGCGTACAGGGCGTCGTAAAGCACCATGCCGTGCATCAGCATTTCGTGGTCGTCGCGGAAATTGAGCGACAGCCCCTTCGAGACCGCGAGGAGACCCGCAGCCTCCGGCGCGAGGTGCAGCTGACCGCAATCCGCACCGCGGACGATGAGCGCCAGCTTCTGCAGAGCGGGATCGTCGAGGCGGAACTTGGCCAGAAAAGCATCAAAACTGCATCGATCGCCGTGGTGCCCGAGTTCGACACCGGGCACGTCATAGGGAGTGGCGCCGGTCCTGGCGGCGATCTCCATCACCTCGTCGATGGGCACGTAGAGAAAGTCCGGGTCCTCGTCGATAAACCGGGCAATCAACCAGGGACACGCGATGCGGTCGATCTTGGGACGTTCACGGGTGATCCACTGCATGGCAAGCTCCTGCGCTGCGGCCGAGTTCCAATGCTACTCTTCGTCCGGGATCGCCGAGCCGAGCGGCCTGACGCGAACCAGTTCGATTCGCGGCCCGATCATCTCCAGGACCTCGATCTCGAAGTCCGGGAACCGAACCCTCTCGCCTTGCCTTGGCAGACGGCCCAGCTTCTCCTGCAGCAGCCCGCCGACGCTGTTGACGTCGACGACCGGTATCGGCTTCCCAATGGCATCTTCCAGGCTCAGCAACGAGAGGCTGCCGGCGCCGGTCACCGAGCCGTCCCCCGCCTGCTGCCACGAGGGCGCTTTCTTTGCGAACTCGTCCTCGATCGGCCCGAACAACGCCTCGATGACATGCTCAAACGTCACGAAGCCAATCTCGGTTCCGCGTTCGTCGGTGACGATCCCGAAGTGAGGGTCGCCGGAACGGAAGGCCTTGAGCACCTTCAGCAGCGGCGCATTTTCGCCGAAATACGGCAGTCGGCGCAGGTACGGCTGCAGATCCCGGATGTCACGGAGCCGCACTTCGGCAGCCAGGAGATCCTTGATGTGCAGCAATCCGGTGAACCGGCCAGTCTCCGAGTCACGAGCCGGGTATCGCGTATAGCGGGTCGCGCGCACTTCCGCGAGCACCTCGTCAATCGTGCTGTCGCTGGAAATCCAGACCAGCTCCGACAAGGGTCGCATCAGGTCGCCGATCGTCAGCTCGCCGAGCTCGAGACCGTGGACGAGAATCCGTGTCTCGACCGGCCCAAGTTCGCCATGGCGATGGCTGGCGCGCAAGACACTGCGCAGCTCATCTACGGAGTGCACCGCATCGCCTTCGGACGCCATCTCGACGCCGAGGCGTCGTACGATCATGTTCGCGGCGCCGTTCAGGACGTAGATGAACGGATACATCGCCCAGTAGAACACGTACAGCGGCAATGCCGTGTTCAGCGATACGGCTTCGGCGCGGCGAATTGCGATCGACTTGGGCGCGAGCTCACCGAGAACAATGTGCAGGAACGAGATGAAAGCGAAAGCCACCGCGAAAGCGATGCTGTGCAGAAGCTTGGGGTCGGTGACCCCGAAGTGCGCCAATGCCGGTTCGAGCAACCGGGCGAACGCTGGCTCACCGATCCAGCCGAGGCCGAGGGAAGCAAGAGTGATACCGAGCTGGCACGCTGAAAGGTAAGCGTCAAGGTGCGTACGAACGGTTCGCAGGACCCGCCCGCGCAATCCGTGCACCCGACCAAGTTCTTCCGCCTGGGTCCGGCGAAGTTTGACGATCGCGAATTCGGCCGCGACGAAGAAGCCGTTCAGGAAGACGAGCGCAAAGCCCAGCAGCGCAAGGAACAGGGTTTCGGTCCACATGGGTGCCGAACAGTGTATCTGTTGGCGCAGTCGGGCCGACCACCGACCTGTGGTCGACGGGGCTGATCAGCAAGGAGCAGGCATGCCCTTCCAAGCCCAGCAGCCTCGGGATTTCCCGAGGCAGGGTGGGTAGCCGTCCGGACATGAGGCGAACGTCCGCTTCCCCGGCTGACACAGGCAGCAATGGGTCGGTTTTCACCGTACAAGGTCCGCAATCGGGAACAGGATTTCGGTCGCTGCCCGGGGCGGAAGGGGAAGCGGACGGACGGGTAGGCGTAAGATCGGCCAGGAGCGGACGGCCGCCTGCTGCTGTAGTGGCTGGCCAGGGCATACCTACGGTCGATGGACAAATTGACAAGAACACTCCTGCGGAATGCCGTTTTGACGGGTGTCCGTGGCGTCACCCTAGCGACCGCATGGATGGTTGCCGGAGTATTCGTGATTGCCTGCATTAGGACACCCGAACTGAGTGCAACAGTCGCGCTTGCGTTGGCGAAGATCACGCTTGGCTATATACCCATGCTTTTCGGTTTCGCTGTCCTGCTGCAAATCGTGCTCGTGGCATCGATGGTAGTGCGGACCTGGTGGAAATTGCGTCGTTTAGGAATGAGTTACGGTGTGTTCCTGTCATCCCCTATTGAGGAAAGGAAGCGGATTCTCGCCCAGATCGACTAAGGCCAAGATTCGCGCAATGACTGCAAAGGGTCTATTGTGTTGAAAAACACCTGAACGTCCTGCGGCTTATGCGGTCTCAAGTTGAGGCCTGCAGGGAGATCGCAACGGCATGATGGGTCAGCAGAACGGCACACAAGACCGACTG
>JAGVUU010000144.1 GCA_019136105.1 Gammaproteobacteria bacterium | reverse complement strand
ACGATCGCCACGCGGTAGCCGCCGCGCATGCTCGTCATGCCGAGCTGGTCGCACGCCTCGCGCACGGCATCGACGCCGATCGACTTCTTGTCCTCGGGACGGCGCAGCCAGTGCAGGTCCGGATGCGACGCCGCCCGGCTGAGCGCGCACTCCGGGCACTGGCCACAGGGCGTGAGTCCGTGCCGGCGGCTGGAGCAGAAGAGGCCCGCCGCCAGCACGGTGGCGAAATGTTCCTTGCCCACGCCGTCGGGCCCGTGCAGCAGCAGCCCGTGCGGGAGGCGGCCGCCGGCGAACGCCGTCTCGATGCGCGTCCGCGCACCCACGTGCCACGGCAGCCACTCGAGCGGCACGCTGGCCGGTGCAGAGGTTTCTTCTTCGGCCATCAGCGCGATGCCTCCAGCAGCGGCGCAAGCGCGGCTTCGATGGCGCCGGTGACGGCATCGATCGAGCGCGAACCGTCGATCACGCGGAATCGCGCGGGTTCGGCCTGCGCGCGTTCGAGGTAGGTGGCGCGGACGCGCTCGAAGAACGCCTGCTGCTCGGATTCGAAACGGTCGGGACCGTGCGCACCGTTGCGGCTCGAGGCGCGCGCGAGGCCTGCGTCCACCGGGAGGTCGATGAGCAACGTCAGGTCCGGCCACAGGTCGGCGTGCACGATGCCGGCCAGCGCGTCGATCTGTTCGCTGGGCAGTCCACGCCCGCCGCCCTGATAGGCGTACGTGGCGTCAGTGAAGCGGTCGCACAGCACCCACGCGCCGCGCGCGATCGCCGGCCGCACGAGGTTCTCGAGGTGCGTCGCGCGCGCCGCGAACATCAGCAGCAGTTCGCACGACTGCGGCATGGGCTCGGCGCCGCGCTCGAGCAGGATCGTGCGCAGCCGCTCTGCGCGTGGCGTGCCTCCCGGCTCGCGCGTGAGGACCACCTCGACGCCGCGGGCACGCAGCCACTCGGCGGCACGCGCGATCTGCGTGCTCTTTCCGGCGCCCTCACCGCCTTCGAATGTGACGAACCGTCCGCGCATGTCAGCGTCCCGAATTCCTCTGCCGGTAGCGCACCAGGTAGCGCCGGACCGCCGCCTCGTGCTCCTTCAGCGTCTTCGTGAACTCGTGGCTGCCGTCCGGCAGTCCCGTGGCCACGAAATACAGTTCGCCCCGCTCGTCCGGATTCACGGCCGCGCGCAGGGCGTCGGCGCCCGGCAGCGCGATCGGTGTCGGCGGCAGGCCAGCGCGCGTGTACGTATTGTACGGCCCGTCGCGCTCGAGGTCGGACCGCCGCAAGTTGCCGTCGAAACCTGGCCCCAGTCCGTAGATCACCGTCGGATCGGTCTGCAGCCGCATGCCAATGCGCAGGCGCTCGGTGAACACGCCGGCAATCCGTGGCCGCTCGGAGGCCAGGGCCGTCTCCTTCTCCACGATCGACGCGAGGACGAGTGCCTGGTAGGCGCTCTCGATCGGCAGGTCGGCGGCGCGTGCTGCCCACGCGGCGTCGAGTTCGCGGCGCATGCGGGCGCGCGCCTGGCGCAGGATCTCGAGGTCGGTCGTGCCCTTGCTGAACAGGTACGTGTCCGGGAAGAACAGCCCTTCGGCCTGCATCCCCGGCTCGCCGAGTGCGGCCATGACGGCCGCCTCGTCCTGGCCTGCCAGCGTGTTGTCGAGGTGCGGCTCGGCCTCGAGCGCCTTGCGCAGGTCGCGGAACGTCCAGCCCTCGACGATCGTCACGGAGTGCTGGATCACCGCGCCCGACTGGAACAGCGCGAGAAGGCTGCGCGGCGTGGTCCCGGGCGGGACTGAGTATTCGCCCGCCTTGATGCGCGCATCGGCACCGGTGCTGCGCGCGTAGAGCTGCAGCCAGCGCGGGTGCTCGAGCACGCCGCGGTCCGCGAGTTGCTGCGCGGTGACGGCCAGCGGCTGCCCGCGCGGAATCTCGATTTCGAGCGGCACCTCGCCGATGGCGAGCGGCGCATCGAGCCAGCGCTGCAGGACGCCGTAGCCCGCAAGCACGCCGAGCAGCACGAGCCCGGCGAGCGCGAGCAGCGCGATACCGGCACGGCGCAGGGTCACGCGTCGGCTCGCGTCGTCCGTTCGATCAGGGTGCGCGTGACGTCACCCGGAGCTGCATAGCGGCGCAGGCCCAGGACCTCGCCGACCGGGCGCACCCCCGTGATGGCGTTGGTGAGGAAAACCTCGTCGGCGGCGCCGAGATCCTCGGGCCGCACATCGATGATGTCCGACGTGATGCCCAGTTCGCGCGCTGCCGCAAGCACGATGCCGCGCATCACGCCCGCTACGCCGCAGTCGCGGATCGCGGGGGTGACGAGCCGCCCTTCCCTCACCAGGAACACGTTGGCGGCCGTCGCGCAGACGATGCGGCCGTCGATCGCGCTCATCAGCCCCTCGGCAATGGCCGGGTCGTTCCACTCGGCGCAGGCCATTACCTGCTCGAGCCGGTTCAGGTGCTTGATGCCCGCGAGCCGCGGGTTCAGGCCGAGCGGCGTCTCGCACAGACGCACGACGATGCCGTCGTCCGGATCGTTGCGCGGCTTCGGGGCCGACGACACCACGATGCGCGTCACCGACGGCTCCGCGGGCGGGCGGTAGCTGCGCGGGCCCGGCCCGCGCGTCAGCATCAGCTTCACCGAGCCGGCACCGAGCCCGGCCAGCGCGCGCTCGCACTCCGCCGCCACGAGCTTCGCGTCCGGCACAGGCAGCCCGAGGCGCCGGCCGCCTTCGGCGAGCCGCTCCATGTGGCGCTCGAAATGCCGCACGCGGCCATCCTGCGCCGACATGGTCTCGAAGAGTCCGTCACCGTACTGCAGCCCGCGGTCGTCCACCGAGATGGCCGAGGACTCGACACCGTTCACCAATCGTCGTCCGATCATGCATTGCTCCCCAGGGCGCGCAGCAGGCCGCGGGCCTTGGCGCGAGTTTCCTCCAATTCGGACTCCGGGTGCGAGTCCGCAACAATCCCTGCGCCGGTGCGGAATTCGACCACCCCGTCGCGCACGGCGAGCGTGCGGATCAGGATGTTCAGGTCCAGCGTCCCGTCACGCCCGAGATAACCCATCGAGCCCGTGTACGCGTCGCGCGGCGTTCCCTCGAGTTCGCCGAGCAGTTCCATGCAGCGGACCTTCGGGCAGCCGGTGATGGTCCCGCCCGGGAACACCGCCGCGATCGCCTCGCCCGGCGTCACGCCGTCGCGCAGTTCGCCGCGCACGTTCGACACGATGTGGTGCACCGTCGCGTACGTCTCGATGGTCATGAACTCGTCCACCTGCACGGTGCCACCGCGGCAGATGCGGCCGAGGTCATTGCGTTCGAGATCCACCAGCATGACGTGTTCGGCCTGTTCCTTCTCGTTGAGCCGCAATTCGGTCCGGAGCGCCTCGTCGCGCAGCGCCGATTCACCGCGTGGGCGCGTGCCGGCAATGGGTCGCGTGCTCGCCACGTTGCCGCGGATGCGCAGCAGCCGCTCCGGCGACGAGCTGAGCAACGCGAATCCCGGCAACACCGCGCTGCCGGCGAATGGCGCGGGGTTCGCCGCGCGCAGGCGCCGGTAGAGGTCGGCCGGCGTGGCGCCCGCCGCGAGCCGGGCCTGCCAGCCGCGCGACAGGTTCGCCTGGTAGACGTCGCCCCGGCCGATCGCTTCGAGCACTGCCCGCACGCCCTGCACGAACAGGTCCGCCGGCTCCTCGATCACGTCGCCCTCGACCACTGCCGCACTGGCCGTACGGCCGGGCGTCGCTTGCGTCTCGGTCATGTCGGCGCCGAACTCCGAGCGCAGCCGGTCCTCGAGCCCGGCCGCCGGTCTGCCGGTCGCGCACCACGCATCCGCGCATGCGCCACGCCACGGCCCGCGGCAAGTGCGAGGCCGGCAGGCGCAGCGTCGGCTCGATCTCGCCAGCGAGTTCGTAACCGAGGTACAGGAACCAGCCACCGACGAACGGCGATCCTGCCTCGTGGCTCGCCCCGATGCGCTCTGCGCGCCAGCAGGCATCGAGCGCGGACAGGAAGCGACTGTGGCCGGTCGCGGCAGCCGGCCCCTCGATGCGGCCGTCCGTGTGCTGCACCAGCGCGGGGCCTGGCAGGGCGAACAGCAGGTCGTGCCGGCCGAGTTCGAGGCCGCCGCCGACGCTCTCGAGCAGGATGGGATAGCGCCCGGGGTGCCGCTCGTGCAGCCGCAGCAGCGCGTCGGGGTCGGTGGCCCCGGCTCCGGGCCTCACTGCGGCGCGCGGAACACCAGGCTGCCGTTGGTGCCGCCGAAGCCGAAGGAATTGGACAACGCGACCTGCACCTTCGCCTCGCGCGCAGTGCCCGGCACGTAATCGAGGTCGCACGCCGGGTCGGGATTCTCGAGGTTGATCGTCGGCGGCAGCACGCCGTCGCGGATCGCGAGGATGCTGAAGATCGCCTCGACCACGCCGGCGGCGCCGAGCAGGTGCCCGGTCATCGACTTGGTGGAGCTCACGGCGAGCTTGTAGGCGTGGTCGCCGAACGCGCGCTTGATCGCGACGGTCTCGGCGCGGTCGCCGAGTTCGGTCGAGGTGGCGTGCGCGTTGATGTACTGGACCTGCGTCGGGTCGATGCCGGCGTCGCGGACGGCGTTGACCATGGCGAGGCGCGCGCCCTCGCCGTCCTCCGGCGGGGCCGTGATGTGATAGGCGTCGCCGCTCATGCCGAAGCCGGCGAACTCGGCGTAGATCGTGGCGCCCCGTGCGCGGGCGTGCTCGTACTCCTCGAGCACGATGGCGCCGCCACCCTCCGACATCACGAACCCGTCGCGGTCGCGATCCCACGGGCGGCTCGCCCGCGCCGGCTCGTCGTTGCGCAGCGACAGCGCGCGCGCCTGGCCGAAGCTGCCCAACCCCAGCGGCGTGAACGCGGATTCGGATCCGCCCGCGATCATCACGTCGGCGTCGCCGTACTGGATGCAGCGCGCGGCGATGCCGATCGAGTGGGTCGAGGTGGTGCAGGCCGTGACCAGCGCCAGGTTGGGGCCGCGGATGCCGAAGTGAATCGACAGCTGCCCGGCCGCGGCATTGATGATGCTGCCCGGGATGAAGAACGGCGAAATCTTGCGCGGCGACTTCGCCTCGAGCCACTTCGCCGCGTTCTCTTCGATCGTGCTCAGGCCGCCGATGCCGGCACCCATGGCGACGCCGATGCGCGCGCAGTTTTCGTCCGTGACCGTGACGCCGGCATCATTGAACGCCTGCACGCCGGCCGCGAACCCGAACGGCACGAACGGGTCGAACTTCCGCACGTCCTTCGGCGACATGTAGTCCTCGGCGATGAAGCCGGTGACTTCACCACCGATGTGCACCGGGAAGGCGCTGGTGTCGAGTTTCGTGAGCGCGGCAATGCCGCTGCGGCCGTTGCGGACCCCGTCCCAGGCGGACGCGACCGAGCTGCCGAGCGGTGAAACGATGCCAAGTCCGGTGACGACGACTCTGCGCTTCGTCAAGCTGCGTCCCCTTGGGCTGGGCGGTCTTGGTATGCGCTGCGACCGCCCTCCGTGGCGGTGCAGGAACGAGCGGTCAGGCCTGGCTGCGACGCTCGTTGATGTAGTCGATCGCCTGCTGGACGGTGGTGATCTTCTCGGCGTCCTCGTCCGGGATCTCCGTCTCGAACTCTTCCTCGAGCGCCATCACGAGCTCGACGGTGTCGAGTGAATCGGCTCCGAGGTCATCGACGAAGGACGAGTCGTTGGTGACTTCCTCTTCCTTGACCCCCAGCTGCTCGGCAACGATCGCCTTCACCCGCTGTTCGATACTGCTCATTTTCTTCGGAGTCCTCTGTGGAAAACGGTTCCAGCCGGTGCTCCCCTGAGGGCAGCCGACATGGGGCGCGTATTCTAAGTTAAGGGGCGGATGGGGTCCAATGAACCCTAAATCCGTTCTAAATCATGTACATACCGCCGTTCACGTGGAGCGTCTCGCCCGTGATGTAGCCCGCCTGAGGCGAGGCCAGGAAGGCGACGGCGTGGGCGATGTCGTCGGCTGAGCCGAGTTTGCCGAGCGGTACCTGCTTCAGCAGGGCCTCGCGGGCGGCCTCCCCCAGCGCATCGGTCATGTCGGTGACGATGAAGCCCGGGGCCACCACGTTGACCGTGATGCCGCGCGAGCCCACCTCGCGGGCGAGGCTCTTGCTGAAGCCGATCATGCCGGCCTTCGCCGCCGCATAGTTCGCCTGGCCAGCGTTGCCCATCACGCCCACGACCGACGCGATGTTGATGATGCGGCCGCGCCGCGCCTTCATCATGCCGCGCATCACCGCCTTGCACGTGCGGTAGACGGCGGACAGGTCGGTCTCGATGACCACCTGCCAGTCCTCCGCACTCATGCGCATCAGCAGTCCGTCACGGGTGACCCCGGCGTTGTTCACGAGAATCGAGGGCGTGCCCTCGTGCGCTTCGACGTCCTTCAGGCAGGCCTCGACGGCTGCGGCATCGGCCACGTCCAGCACGACGCCACGACCCTGTACGCCGGCGGCAGCGAGCGCCGCGGAGATGGACTGCGCCCCGGCGTCGCTCGTGGCGGTACCGACCACCCGTGCGCCGCGCCGTCCGAGTTCGAGCGCGATGGCCCGGCCGATGCCGCGCGAGGCACCGGTGACGAAAGCGAGTTCGTTCGCGAGATCGGTCATGCTGCACCCCCCTTGCACGCGGCCAGCGCCGCGGCCAGTCCCTCGGGATCCTCCACCGCGAGCATCGTGAGCCCCGGCCGTCGCTCGATGCGCTTGTTGAGGGCCGTGAGCACCTTGCCCGGTCCGCACTCCACGATCGTCGTGACGCCGCTCGCGAGCATGGCACGCACGGTCTCGGCCCAGCGCACCGGCTTGTGCAGCTGTTCCTTCAGGGCGAGGCGGATGCCGTCGGGGCTAGCGTGCGTCTTCACGTCCACGGTGTACACGGCCGGCACATCGGGCATGCGCACGTCCACGCCGGCCAGCCGCTCTGCGAGCTGCTCGGCGGCTCCCATCATCAGCCGGCTGTGTGAGGGCACGCTGACCGGCAAGGTCACGGCGCGCTTGGCGCCGCGCGCCTGGGCCGCCTCGATGGCGCGGGCCACTGCCGTCGCATTGCCGGCGATCACCACCTGCCCCGGTGAATTGAAGTTCACGGGCTCGACCACCTCGCCCTGCTCCGCTTCGCGGCAGGCTTCGGCCACCAGCGCATCGTCGAGCCCGAGAACGGCGGCCATCGCGCCCTGGCCGAGTGGCACCGCCTGCTGCATCACCTGGCCGCGGAAGCGCACCAGGTCCACGGCGGTCGCGAAATCGAGTGCGCCCGAGCAGACGAGCGCCGTGTATTCACCGAGGCTGTGCCCCGCCATCGCCACCGGCTTGGGCCCGCCATGGCCGAGCCAGGCTCTCCAGGTAGCCACGCCGGCGGCGAGCATCGCGGGTTGGGTCTTCTCGGTGCTGGCCAGCTCGGCCTCGGGCCCCTGCTGGCACAACGCCCACAGGTCGTAGCCGAGAACCTCGGAGGCCTCGGCGAAGGTCTGCTGCACGGCGGGCTCGGCGGCCGCGAGGGCGGCCAGCATCCCCACCGTTTGCGAGCCCTGGCCCGGAAAGACGAATGCCAGCGACATTTGTGAGTTCTCGTGCGACGCCGGCCCCTTCCGGCCGCGGGATTATAGCGATGCCGGCCCGCGTGTCCGCTCCGTGAGCCAGAGGCCCGCCAGCCCGCCGCCGATCGCCCCGTAGGTATGCGCCTCGTGGACGACGGGCAATTCGAGCGACGCGGCCGTGAAAGGCAGCGGGCCGGCGAAATGCTCCCAGGCCAGCTTGGCGGCGAACAACCCGGTCACGATCCAAGTGATTGCATCGCGCGACTCGGTCCTGAGCCAGGCCACCAGCCCGGCAGCCATGAGCCCGTGCAGGACGCCCGAGAAACCCACGTACCACTCGAGCTGTGGCTCGAGCAGCAGGAACCCGAGATCGGTGGTCGCGGTCGAAACCACGAGGATCACGAGCCACTGCCGCCACGAGAAGTCACGTGCGAACAGGAACGCCACGATCAGCACGCCGAGCACGTTCCAGCCCAGGTGGACGAGGTCGGCGTGCACGAGGTGGCCGATCACGAGCCGCCAGGCCTCGCCGGCGAGCACCGCGCTGCGCTCGTAGCGCAGCACCGGCACGGCGTCGGCGCCGAGCGCATGGCAGGCGAGCAGCACGGCGGCCAATACCACCGGGAAGACCGCAGTCGCACTGTGGAAACTCAATAGGCGCTGCAGCTTCGTCACGGGCAGGGTCGAAGCCCCGATTTGCTATGATTCCCGAACTCTACAGCCTGGACCCGGCACACGCGATGAACTTCACCCGCAACGCCTCGAACCACCGCCTCTCCCAGCGCGGATTCACCCTGATCGAGATCATGGTCGTCGTCGTCATCCTGGGCATCCTGGCTGCACTCGTCGCCCCGAACGTCATCCGCCGCGTGGACGATGCGCGCGTCACCAAGGCGAAACAGGACATCCGCGCCTACGAGACGGCGCTCAACCTTTATCGCATGGACAACTTCCGCTACCCCACCACCGAGCAGGGGCTGCAGGCCCTCGTGCAGAAGCCGTCGGACCCGAACATCCGCAACTGGAAGGAAGGCGGTTACATCGACAGCCTGAAGAAGGACCCGTGGGGACGCGACTACCTGTACATCTCCCCGGGCACCCGAGGCGAGTTCGACCTCTACACGCTCGGCGCGGACGGCCAACCGGACGGTGAAGGCCCCGATGCCGACATCGGCAACTGGAACATCGAATAACCCACGGCGCCGCCGGCGTGCGGCCCGCCGCTCCTCGGGCTTCACGCTGCTCGAGGTGCTGGTCGTCGTCGTCATCATCGGCATCATCACCACCATGGCCGTGGTCTCGACGCGCGTGCTCGGCGGCGACCACGAGATGGACCAGGAGGCCAGGCGCCTCGTGTCGGTGCTCACCCAGGCACGCGACGACGCCATGCTCGAGGGACGCGACGTTGGCCTGCGCATCGACGCACGCGGCTACGACTTCCTGCGCTACGACGGCCGCGTCGAGCAGTGGGACCTCGTAAGCGACGACCCGCTGCTGCGCGAGCGAACGCTCCCCGATGGGCTCGAGGCATCGCTGCGGCTCGAGTCGCGCCAGGTGCGTTTGCCCGTGCGAACGGCACCCACCGAACGCGAGCGCGCGCAGCCTCAGGTGGTGGTCATGGCCTCGGGCGACCTCGTGCCGTTCGAGGTGCGCCTCGAGCGCGCCGGCACGCAGGAAATCCGTGCCATCGTGGGCAGCGCCGATGGCAAACTCGAAATCCTCTCCAACGATGATGTCCGCCGACGCTGACAATCGCCGCGCCCGCCGCGAGCGCGCCCGGGG
>JAGVUU010000107.1 GCA_019136105.1 Gammaproteobacteria bacterium | reverse complement strand
CGAGTTCGTCGGGCGTCGGTGACGTGCCCGGTCGTGCGGCGACGAACGCCATCGGCAGCTCGCCGGCGTACGCATCCGGCTGCCCGACGGCCGCAGCCATCGCCACCGACGGGTGGGTCGCCAGCACTTCCTCGACCATCTGCGGGTCGATGTTGTGTCCGCCGCGGATGATCAGGTCCTTCGCCCGGCCGGTGAGCCACACATAGCCGTCGCGATCGATGCGGCACAGGTCACCGGTGTTGAGCCAACCCTCCTCCGCCCAGAGCTTCGCGTTGTCCTGCTCGCGCAGGTAACCCGGGAACACCGCGGGGCCGCCCACCAGCAGCACACCGATCTCCTCGGGCTCGCAGTCACGCACGAGCTTGCCGTCGGCACCGACGATCGCTGCCTTGACCTTCTGGTAAGGCATGGGAATGCCCACTGAACCGATGCGGCGCTCGCCCGCCGGCGGATTCACGCACGTCGCGCAGGTGGCTTCGGTGAGCCCGTAGCCTTCGAGGATCCTGAGCCCCGTGAGCTGCTCGAAGCGGCGGAACACTTCGGGCGGCATCGGCGCGGCACCGCAGATCGCGTAGTGCAGCGAACTCACGTCGGCACCGGCGACCGGCACTTCGAGCAGCGAGGCGTACACGGTGGGCACCGCGCTGAAGTAATTGACTCGATACCGCTCGACGAGCCTCCAGAAGCCCGCGATCAATCCGGGCGTGCGGTATCCCTGGATGCCCGCAAGCAGCACGGTGGCGCCCGAGCACCATGCGCCGGGCCCGGTGCCGATGGCGCCGTTCACGTGGAACAGCGGCAGCCCGCACAGGAATACGTGGCCGGGCCGCAGCCCGATGAACTCGCGCAGGTCCCACGACATGAACACTTCGTTGGCGTGCGTGTGTCGCGCAATCTTGGGCGTGCCGGTCGTGCCGCCGGTGTGGAAGTAGCTGGCGATCTCACCCGGCTGGATGACGCGCCCACTCACCAGGCGGTCGCCGTGCTCGCGCGCACATTCGGCGTCGAAGTCGAGCACCCTGCGACCAGCGTGTGCCCTCTCGGCGGCCGCTGGAGCCAAGTGGCCGGGCACGAGGAATTGCGCGAGGCTCACCTGCAGCACGGTCTCGAGCGTCGGCACCTGCTCGACGACGGCGGCCATCTTGTCCCAGAGTTCCCCGCCTGGGCCGGGCCCGAGCGTCACCAGCACCTTCGCGCCGGCCGCGCGCAGGATCTCGACGACGTGCTGCGCCTCGAGTAGCGGATTGATCGCACAGGCGATGCCGGCAGCCTCGGCGCCGTACAGCACGAAATGCGTCTGCGGCAGGCTCGGCAGTGCGTATGCGACCACGTCGCCCGCGCCGACGCCGAGCCGGTGGAACAGGTTGGCCGCCTGGGTCACGCGCTGCAGCAGCGCTGCGTAGCTGTAAACGAACGGCGGCTCGTCGGCGCTGCCCTTGGGCACGAACACGAGCGCTTCGCGCTCGCCGTGCTCCGCCGCCGCCTGCCGCAGCAGTTCGTAAGTGCTCTGCGCCAGGGCCCGCGCGGCGAGCGGCACCTCCTCGATGCGCGCGACGTTCGCACGGCTCGCGATCAATCCACTCGATGCTGTCATGGCTGCCTCCCCGGGGCCTGCCGCCCGCGCAGCAGAAAATAGTAGCACCCGGCCGCGCGCGCTAAGATCAGCCCATGGTGATGCCACTCCGACTCGTGCCCGCGCCCCTGCGGCGGCGCGTACTCGACAGCGCCGAGGTGCCCTCCGACCTCGGTTCCGTGACGACGATCGCGCGTGACGACGAGCATGCGCCCAGCTCAGTGGGCATGACGCGTGACGGCATCGAGGCGATCTGGCGTGCGACCGAGCGGCTCTACGCCACGGGCATGCACCCGGGCATCTCGCTGGTGCTGCGCCGCCACGGGAAGATCGTGCTCAAGCGCGCGATCGGCCATGCGCGCGGCAACGGGCCGGGCGACGCCGGCGAAACGCCCGTGCCGATGACGCCCGACACGCCGGTGTGCATCTTCTCGGCGAGCAAGGCGATGGCGGCCATGCCGGTGCACCTGCTGTCGCAGCACAAGGAACTGAGCCTGCTCGACCCGGTCAGCCACTACGTCCCGGAGTTCGGGCAGAACGGCAAGCGCGACATCACCATTTACCAGCTGCTGTGCCACAAGGCCGGCATCCCGACCATTCCCACCGCAGGCCTCGACGTCGCCGAACTCCTGCTCGACCGCGAGGAGACCCTGCGGCTGATCTGCGCCGCCGCGCCCGACAAGCCCGGCCAGCACCATGCTTACCACGCGTTGTCCGCTGGGTTCGTCGTGGCCGCGCTCGTCGAGCGGGTTGCCGGCCGCAGCTTCCGCGGCTTCTTCCGCGAGCACATCAGCGGGCCGCTGGGCCTCGCGTCGCTCGATTTCGGCGCGCGCGACCCGGTGCTGCGCAAACTCGCGCGCAACTACGTGGCCGGCTTCAAGCTGGGCGGCCCGGTGGACATCTATCTCAAGCGTGCGATCGGCACTGGGCTCGAGCACGCCGTCGCCCTGTCGAACGACCCGCGCTTCTATCGTGCGTTGATCCCGGCCGGCAACGGCGTCTGCACCGCCGACGACTGCTCGAAGTTCTTCCAGTGCCTGCTCGACGGCGGCGAACTCGACGGAGTACGCGTGTTCGATCCGCTCACGGTGCGCCGCGCCGTCGCGGAGGTGGGCAAACCGGAGATCGACCGCTCGCTGCTGGTGCCACTGCGCTACTCCGCCGGCATGATGCTCGGCGCGAGCCCCTGGGGCCTCTACGGTCCGGACACGTCGAAGGCATTCGGCCACTTGGGCTTCGCCAACATCGTCGCCTGGGCGGACCGCGAGCGCGACATCTCCGTGGCGCTGCTCAACACCGGCAAGCTGGTGGCCGGCGTGCACATGCCGTGGCTGCTGGCGTTGCTCGGCGCGATCTCGCGCAACTGCCCGAAGCTCTCGGAACAGGCTCAGGACAAGCGCCTCGCCACCATTGGCATGCAATGAGCGTCATTGACGCGCGCGATGACGCCAGCACGTCATCGCGAATGATTTCTATTGTTATTCGGGTCCGGCGGGAGTAGACCATCTCCTTCGAAACGATGAGGGAGAGGTTCCATGAACCGGATTCTTGTCGTTGCGTTGGGCACCATCGCCCTTTTCGCCGGAGCAGCCCTCGGCGGACTGACCACCGATCCCGCCGTCCCCGCCACCCCAGCCAAGCCCGCACTGGAGCCGCTCGTCGGAGCCACGCTGCTCGACGGTCTGGGCAACTACCGTTTCACGGTGACCAGTTCGAACCCGCAGGTGCAGCGCTGGTTCGACCAGGGCCTGATGCTCACCTACGGGTTCAACCACGACGCCGCCGAGCGGTCGTTCATGAAGGCCACCGAGCTCGATCCCGGCTGCGCGATGTGCTGGTGGGGCGCCGCGCTGGTGCTCGGGCCGCACGTCAACAGCGGCATGGACCCGGCACGCAACCAGGATGCCTGGACGCGGCTGCAACGCGCCGTCGCGCTTGCTCCGAAGGCCACTGAGCGCGAGCGGGCTTTCATCCACGCCCTGCAAGCCCGCTACGCGGAGAATCCGCCCGAGGACCGCCGCACGCTCGACGAGGCCTACGCGCAGTCCACCGGCAAGCTCATGCGGGACCGCCCCGACGACCTCGACGCCGCAGTGTTCCATGCCGAGGCGCTGATGGACCTGCAGCCGTGGGATTACTACGACGCCCAGCTGCAGCCAAAGGGCAGCACCGCGCAGATCGTCGCGATCCTCGAGTCGGTGATGAAGCGCAATCCCGACCACGCTGGCGCCCTGCACCTCTACGTGCATGCGGTCGAGGCGTCGGCCGACCCGCAGCGCGGTGCCGTCGCGGCAGACCGGCTGCGTGAGCTGATCCCGGGCTCCGGCCACCTCGTGCACATGCCGGCGCACATCTACTCGCGGGTCGGGCGCTGGCACGATGCGGTGATCGCCAACCAGCGTGCCATCGAGGCCGACAACGCCTACCTGAGCGCCTGCCGCGGCAACGTCAACGGGCTCTATCCGCTCGGCTACGTGCCGCACAACCACCACTTTCTCTGGTTCGCCGCGAGCATGGAGGGAGCGAGCGAAGTGGCGCGCGACGCTGCTCTCCAGACGGCTGCACGCGTGAACCTGCCGGACCTGATGCGCGAGCCGGGATTCGCGGGCCTGCAGCACTACTGGATGACGCCGTTGTTCGATCGCGTACGCTTCGGCCGCTGGGACGAGATCGTCGAGCGGCCGAACCCGGCGCCGGACCTGCCGTACGTCACGGCGATCTGGCACTACGCACAGGCCATGGCCGACGTGCGGCAGAGCCGCCTGGAGTCCGCCGGCCTCCATTACCAGGCGCTCGCGAAGCTCGCGGCGGATCCGGCGATGGAGCAACTGATGGTCTGGGACCGCTACTCGCTCGCCAACGCCGTGCGCATCGCCGAGCGCACGGTGGCCGCGGAGCTCGCCCTCGCCCGCAAGGACCCCGACACGGCGATCACGGCGTTGCAGGACGCCGTGAAGATCGAGGACCAGATTCCGTACGACGAGCCGCCGGGCTGGCATGCGCCGGTGCGCCAGACGCTGGGCGCGGTGCTGCTCGCCGCAAATCGCCCTGCCGAGGCGGAACTGGTGTACCGCGAGGAATTGCAGCGCAACCCGGACAACGGCTGGTCACTCAGGGGCTTGTCGGACAGCCTCGCCGCGCAGAAACGGCGCGACGAGGCGCGGCAGGCGGAGCAGCAGTTCGCGGCCGCCTGGGCGAACGCCGACGTCAAGCTGGCGCAGTCGAGGTTCTGATCGGTCACCGATGGCTGCGACCCCGGCGATCGGGAGTCGCAGCCATCGGCACGAGTCGGGCGATGCGCGGCGCTCAGCGTCCCAGCGCCTGGAGTCGCGCGCGCGCGGCGGCTGCCTCCGGGGCCTTCGGATCGAGCTCGAGCGCCTTGCGATAGGCTGCCATCGCCCCGGCGCGGTTGCCGGCTTCGTCGTGCAGCTGGCCGAGCTGATACCACGGATCGGCGAGCGGCGGCGGCAACGTGGTCGCCTTCTCGAAGGCCGCGATGGCGGCCGCCCGCGTGCCACGCGCGCGCAAGACGCGCCCCAGCGTGTCGTGGAACTGCGGCACCTGCGGCGCCGCTGCGACCGCCTTGCGCGCCAGTTCCAGCGCCTCGTCGAGGTTGCCACCCGCGCGCAGCGCCATCATCGCCAGGTTGTTCGCCGCCGGCGCGAGGCGCGGATCGAGCCGCAGCGCGGCCCGGTAGGCTTCCACCGCACGCGTCGTCGCGCCGGTGCGCTGGTAGATCATGCCGAGCTTCACGCGACTCACGGCGTCGCGCGGATTGAGCTTGATCGCCCGTTCGTAGTCGGCTGCCGCCGCGGAGTCCTTCCCCATTTCAGCGTAGACGTCGGCACGGTCGAGCAGTGCCGGCATGAAGTCGGGCCTGACCCGCAGCGCCTCCGACAAGGCATCGGCGGCCTCGGCAAAATGGCCCTGGCCCGCATGGACGCGACCGATCAGGTGCCAGGCCGTCGGGTCGTTCGGCGCCGCCTTTGCCA
>JAGVUU010000216.1 GCA_019136105.1 Gammaproteobacteria bacterium | reverse complement strand
GGAAGTGCGCAAGGCGGAATCGCGCTACATCCCGGTGCTGATCCGCGACACGCTCGAGGACACCGGCCAGTGGGGCCAGGTGCGCGTGCTGCCGCGCGACGGCACCGGCATGGAGGTGTTCGTCGACGGGCGCATCGTGCAGTCGGACGGGCGCAGGCTGGTGCTCGACGTGACGGTTTCCGACGCCGCGGGACGCACCTGGTTCCGCAAGACCTACGAAGGCGACGCCGACACGCGCGCCTACAAGGATGTGGTCGCGAAGCCGCGCGATCCGTTCGAGAACGTCTACAACACCCTGGCCAATGACCTGCTGGCGGCGCGGCGCGCGCTCACGCAGGAGCAACGCGTCGCGCTGCGTCGCGTGGCCGACATGCGGTTCGCGTCGGACCTCGCGCCCTATGCGTTCGGCAGTTACCTTGCCAGGGACAAGCGCGGCCTCTACAGCGTCACGCGGCTGCCGGCCGACGACGATCCGGTGGTGCAGCGCATGCAGCGCGTGCGCGAGCGCGACTACGCGCTGGTCGACACGCTCAACGAGCACTACGCGAACTTCGGCGGCAGCATGGCCGTGCCGTACACCGAGTGGCGCAAGTACACCTACGAGGAACTCGAGGCCGAGGCACAGGCGAAGCGCGAGGCGCTCACGCGCCAGGTGCTCGGTGCGGTGGCCGTGGTCGGCGGCATCATGGCGGGGGCCGAGACCAGCAGCAGCGCGGGATCCGCGGCCGCCACGGCGGCGGTCATCGGCGGCATGTACGCGTTCAAGAGCGGCCTCGACAAGCGTGCCGAGATCAAGATCCACACGGAATCGCTCAAGCAGCTCGGCGACTCGTTCCAGAACGAGGTGCAGCCGATGGTCGTGGACGTCGAGGGCCGCACGCTGCAGCTGAAGGGTTCGGCCGAGGAGCAGTACGCCGAGTGGCGCCAGCTGCTGCGCGAGCTCTACGAGAACGAGACCGGGCTGCCCGCCACGTCGAGTGCCGCCGTGCCGCCGGGCCGGCCCTGACGCGGGACGAGGAAGCGGGCGCAATGCTCCAGAGCGGGCAGATCCTCGCCGCGCGCTACGTGCTGCTGCGCAAGCTGGCCGACGGCCGCACGACGCAGGTGTGGCAGGCGCGTGATCGCGACACGGGCACGGATCGGGCGGTCAAGATCCTGACAGCTGCGGTTTCAGCCGAGCGCGAGGCGTTCCTCGCGGCTGCACGGCTGCAGCAGCAGTTCAGCCATCCGAACCTGCAGGCCTGTGAAACCGTGCATGACGGCGAGCCGGTGTTCGCAGTGCTCGGTCGCGTCGCGCGCGGCGACCTGGCTGCGCAGCGAGGCCGCCCGTGGGCACAGCTCGTGCCCGTGCTCGCAGGCATTGCCGATGCGCTGGCGGTCCTGCACGCGCGCGGCGTCGTGCATCGCGACCTCAAGCCCGCGAACGTGCTGGTCGGCGACGACGGTGCGCCCGTCCTGGCCGACTTCGGTCTTGCCGCCACCGTCGGCGACACCGGCGCGCCGCGCGGTGGGTCACCGTTCTCCATGAGCCCGCAGCAGCTCGATGGCCGCCCGCCCGCGGTGGCCGACGACGTGTACGGGTTCGGCGCTCTTGCGTACGAATTGCTTTGCGGCTATCCGCCGTTCTACCCGGATGCGCGGCCCGAACGCATCCATGGCGAGCCGCCGGCACCGCTGCCGGCGCACCTCGCCGTGCCTCCGACGCTCGAGCGGCTGGTGCTTGGCTGCCTCGCGAAGGAACCGCAGCAACGGCCGGCCACGGTGGCCGGCGTGGCGTCCGGGTTGCGTGCGCTGGCGGCTGCGGCAACGGAAGCGGCAGCGGTGCAACGGCCGCCCATTGTGGAGCTGCGGCCGCCGCCGTCCGCCGACGCGGCGATCGATCCGCAGTGGTCGCGCGCACCGGCTCCCGGGCCCACGCCGCAGCAGTGGCAGACGCAAGGATTCCGGCGTGGCCTGGTCGCAGCGAGCTTCGTGTTCCTGTCGCTCGCGGCCGCGTTCGTGTTCTTCGTGCTGCCCCAGCAGGTCGAGCAGTCGGCGGTTCGCTCACCGGAGCCGCAAACGCCGGAAGCGGCCACGTCTGCGCCGCCGCCGGCCGCCGAGCCGGACCTGCAAGCGCTGGCGGAAGCCAAGCGCGCGTTCGAGGAGTTGCGTCCGCCGGTCAGCGCGCGGCTCGAGGCACTCGAGAAGCGTGCCGCCGGTGACTGGGGCGGTGAAGCGTTTGCGCGTGGCAAGCAGTCGCTGGCCGATGCAGATGCGGCGTTCGGCCGGCGAGACTATGAGGCAGCGCTGGCGTCCTTGCGTTCCGCCGACAGCGAGCTTGCCGCAACTGAACGCAGCGCGGCATCCCAACTTGCCGCTGCCATGGCCGCCGGCCGGGCGGCCTTCGAGGCTGGCGATGCCGCGACGGCGCGCCGGCAGTTCGAGCGGGCGCTGGCCATCGATCCGGGCAACGCCGCGGCCCGGCGGGGCGTCGGCCGATCGGGCACGCTCGACGAAGTGCGCAGGCTGCTCGCGGAAGCCGCACTCCTCGAAAACCGTGGCCAGACGGCAGCTGCCGAGGCCGCCTACCGCAAGGCACTTGCGCTCGATCGCGATACCCAGTCCGCGCGTGAAGCGCTGGCGCGCATCCAGGCGCAGGGCACGGCAGGCGCATATTCCGCGGCGATGTCGCAGGGGCTCGAGCACCTCGCGCGCCGCGATTTCGAGGCGGCCCGCGCGGCATTCGAGCGTGCCGGGCGGCTCCGGCCGGGGGCCCCCGAGGTTGCGGACGGCCTCGCGCAAGTCGAGCGCGGCCTGGCGGGCCGCACGATCACGACGCACCTCGTCGCCGCCGAGGAAGCCGAGCGCGCCGAGCGTTGGTCCCAGGCCCTCGCCGAGTATCGCAAGGCGCTCGATGTCGATCGCAACCTGCTTGCCGCGCGCGAAGGTGTCGAGCGTGCGGAGCCGCGGGCGATGCTCGATGCGGAACTGGTGTCCGTCACCGACCGGCCGGAGCGCCTGTTCTCGTCGGAGGCGCGCGGTGCAGCACGTGCGTCGCTCGCGCGGGCGCGGGCCGTCCCTGCGCCTGGGCCGGTGCTGGCGCGCCAGGTCGAAACCGTCGAGCGACTGCTGGCGGCCGCCGAGACGCCGTTGCGCGTGGCGCTCGCGTCCGACAACGTGACGGAGGTGACGATCTACCGTGTCGGCCGGCTCGGCAGCTTCGACCGCAAGGACGTCGAACTGCTGCCCGGACGCTACACGGTGGTGGGCCAGCGCGCGGGCTTCCGCGACGTGCGCCGCGAGATCACCCTCGTGCCGGGCCGCGAGGCGCCCACGGTCGTGATCCGTTGCGAGGAGCCGATTTGAGCGTCGAACTGATCCTGCGCGAACCGCTCGGCGAGCGCCTCCTCGGCTCCGGGGACTTTCCGGTGTCGGTGGGCGGCGCGGGCGCGAACGTGACGTTGCCGGCGTCACCGGGTCCGCTCGCGTGGATCGGCCTGCACGACGGCCAGTTGTTCGTGCAGCCCGCGGGTGAGGCGAGCGGCGTGCTGCACAACGGCACCCCGCTCACGGGCTCGGTGTGGTTGCGCAACGGGGACGTGCTCGACGCCGGCCGCGGCCGGTTGAAACTTCGCCTCGAGAACGGCCGTCGCGTGCTCGAGGTGCTGGCCGGTGCCGCGGACAACGCAACGGCACCGCCCGCGCCAGACGCGGCAGCGACGCTGGCTGGGACGGGTGCGGCGGAGGACGAGCGCATCGAGGCCATCGCATTCCGCGCGCGTGCGGCCGCGTCGGAAGCGCCGGCACGCCGGATGCCATGGCGCAACATCGCGATCGCTGCTGCGCTCGCGGTGCTCGCGGCGGTGGCGGCCGTGCTGTTCACGTCGGTGCCGGTGCAGGTGGCGATCGAACCCGCGCCGCAGAGGGTCGCGTTCGAGGGCGGCTGGCCGAGCCTGCGGTTCGGGTCGAGCCACCTGCTGCGGCCGGGATCGTACGAACTCGTTGCCGAACGCGAGGGCTACGCCGCGCTGCGCCTGCCCGTCGAGATCGGCGACACGCGCAACCAGCAGTTGAACTACACGCTGGCGCCGTTGCCCGGCCGCCTGGAGATCGTGGTGCCGGCGGAGGGTGTCGCGCGCATCGATGGTCGCGAGGCCGGCAAGGTGCCGGGCGTGTTCGAGTTGCCGGCCGGCACCCACACCGTGGTGATCGACACCGAGCGCTACCTCGATTTCGAGGCCAGCGTGCAGGTCGAAGGGCTCGGCAAGCTGCAGCGACTCGAGCCGCAGCTCACGCCCGCGTGGGCCGTGGTGTCGGTCACGTCGGAACCTGCCGGCGCGGAGTTGCGCATCGGTGGCGAGCCGCAGGGCCGGACACCGGCGCGCGTCGAGTTGATGGCCGGGTCGCATCGCGTCGAGATCATGCATCCCGGCTACAAGCCCTGGGTGAGCGACGTGCAGGTGCAGGCCGACACCCCGTTCGAGCTCGGACCCGTGCGCCTCGGGCTGCCGGATGGCCGCCTCGCCGTCTCCAGTTCGCCACAGGGCGCAGCCGTGTCGGTGGGCGGCGCCTATCGCGGACGCACGCCGCTCGAGATCGACGTCCGGCCGGGCATCGCGCAGGCCGTCACGGTGCTGCGCGACGGCTACGAGCCTGCGAGCCGCGAGGTGAAAGTGGCCCCGGGTGCGCGCGAGTCGGTCACGCTGGCGCTGCAGCCGATCCTCGGCCAGGTGATCGTCAAGGCCACGCCGGCGGATGCGCAGCTCTACGTCGATGGAACGTCGCGCGGCGTCGCGCGGCAGTCGATCGAACTGCCCGCCACGGCGCACGTGATCGAGATCCGCAAGCCGGGTTATGCAACGCACCGCGCCACGGTGACGCCACGTCCCGGCTTGCCCCAGAGCGTGGAGGTGACGTTGCTCGAAGGTGTCGCGCGTGCATCGACGCCAGCAGAGCAGGCCGGCGTGGCGGCATCGGCGGCCGCGACGCCCGCCGCGGGAGAAGGTGCCGTGGTGGCGCTCGCGCCCACGTTGCGCAGCCCGGCCGGGCAGGAACTCAAGCTCGTGCCGGCCGGCGAGTTCACGATGGGCAGCCCGCGCCGCGAGGCTGGCCGCCGCGCCAACGAGGCGCAGCGCGCCGTGAAGCTCGAGCGGCGTTTTTACCTCGCGCTGCGCGAGGTCACCAACTACGAGTTCCGTCAATTTCGCCAGGCGCACCGCTCGGGTTTCGTGCTGCAGCAGACGCTCGACCTCGACCGCCAGCCGGTGGTCAACGTCACGTGGGCCGACGCGGCGGAGTACTGCAACTGGCTGAGTGCGAAGGAAGGCCTCGCGCCGGCATACAAGAACGAAGGCGGGCGACTGGTCCCCGTCGTGCCCGCGACCAACGGCTACCGACTGCCGACCGAGGCGGAGTGGGAGTGGGCGGCGCGCGGCAGTACGTTGCGGAAATACCCCTGGGGCGATGCGCTGCCGGTGCCGCCGGGCGCTGGCAACTTCGCCGACGTCACGGCGCAGCCGCTGGTGTCGCAATTCCTCGCCGACTTCGACGACGGTCATGCTGCGACGGCGCCCGTCGGCAGCTTCACGCCGAACGCCCTCGGCTTCTACGACCTCGGCGGCAACGTCGCC
>JAGVUU010000248.1 GCA_019136105.1 Gammaproteobacteria bacterium | reverse complement strand
ACAACGTCAGCTGCTCGATGAACGGCGCCGAGAACATCCTCGCCCACGTCGAGAAGAAGCTCGGCATCAAGGCCGGCCAGACCACGCCCGACGGGCGCTACACCCTGTCCGTGGTCGAGTGCCTGGGCTCGTGCGGCACGGCCCCGATGATGATGGTCAACGAGGGCTACCACGAGGACCTCGACCGCGCGAAGGTCGACGAGCTGCTGCAGGGGCTGAAATAACATGCCCGGCCGCCAGCTGATCATGAGCTTCCCGGTCACCGCGACCTCGCACTCGCTCGCGGAGTACCGTGCGCGCGGCGGCTACCAGGCGCTCGAGAAAGCGCTCAAGACGATGCAGCCGGCCGGGATCATCAAGGAGATCACGGCCTCGGGGCTGCAGGGGCGCGGCGGCGCCGCGTTCTCGATGGGCCGCAAGTGGCAGGTCATCGTGTACGACGACGGCCAGCCGCACTACCTGATCGCCAACGCCGACGAGGGCGAGCCCGGCACGTTCAAGGACCGCTGGATCCTCGAGAACAACCCGCACGTGCTGCTCGAGTCGATGCTGATCGCGAGCTACGCGCTGAACGTGCGCAACTGCTTCGTCTACATCCGTGGCGAGTTCGACCTGCCGTACCGCCGGCTCGCCGCCGCCGTCGAGGAGGCCTATGCCGCAGGCTACTTCGGCGAGCGCATCCTCGGCACCGACTTCTCCTGCGACATCGTGGTCTATCGCGGCGCCGGCGCGTACGTCGCCGGTGAGGCATCAGGCCTCATCGCGTCCCTCGAAGGCAAGAAGAGCTACCCGCGCAACCGCCCGCCGCGGTTGACGGTGAAGGGGCTCTACCAGCGCCCGACCGTGGTGAACAACGTCGAGTCGCTGTCGAACATTGCCTGGATCATCGCGCACGGCGCCGCGGCCTATAAGGAAGTCGGCACGCCCAAGAGCCCGGGAACGCGGCTCTTCTCCGTGTCCGGGCACGTCAACAAGCCCGGCGTGTACGAAGTCGAGCTCGGCTACCCCTGGATGAAGTTCCTCGACGAGGACTGCGGCGGCATCGTCGGCGGCAAGCCGATCAAGTGCGTGGTGCCGGGCGGCGTGTCGTCGAAGGTGCTCACCGGCGCCGAGATCAAGGAGCTGGTGCTCTCGCACGAGGCGCTGTGGGACGCGGGCTCGACGCTCGGTTCGGGCGGCATGATCGTGATCGCCGAGGGCACCTGCATGGTGACCCTGTCGCAGATCCTCATGCGCTTCTACCACCACGAGTCGTGCGGCCAGTGCACGCCGTGCCGCCACGGCACGGGCTGGTTGCACCGGATCATGGACCGCATCGTGGCGGGCAACGGCCGCCCGGAGGACATCGAGCGCCTCTACTACATCTCGAAGTTCAACGACGGCACCACGATCTGCGGCCTGGGCGACGCGGCTGGCTACGCCATGAGCGGCATCCTCGACAAGTTCCGCGACGAGTTCGAGTACTACATCGAGCACAAGCGCTCGCGTTACGACGGGAACCTGGAATGCCTGAAATCTTCTTGAACGGGCAGGCGGTCCAGGCGCGCGAGGACCAGACGGTCCTGCAGGTGGCGCTCGAGAACGGCGTGTTCGTGCCGTACTTCTGCTGGCACCCGCACCTGTCGACGGCCGGCAACTGCCGCATGTGCCTCGTGGAGGTCGAGGGCCGCGGGCTCGACATCGCCTGCAACATGCCGGTCAGCGCCGGCATGAAGGTGTTCACCGACTCCGACGACGTCAAGGCGCACCGCAAGGCGATCCTGCAGTTCATCACGCTCAACCACCCGGTCGACTGCGGCATCTGCGACAAGGCCGGCGAGTGCACGCTGCAGGACTACCACTACGCTTACAACGGCGAGCCGTCGCTGTCGGTCGACGCGAAGGTGCGCTCGACCAAGTACTACAACCTGTCGAACCGCATCCTGCTCGACAACGAGCGCTGCATCCTGTGCCTGCGCTGCACGCGGTTCACGCACGAGATCTCGAAGTCGATGGCCCTCGGCATCGAGCGCCGCGGCGACGTGTCGAACATCCGACCGGTCGAGGACCGGCCGCTCGGCGAGGACCCCTACTCCGACAACATCGTCGACCTCTGCCCGGTCGGCGCGCTGCAGTCGCGCCAGTTCCTGTACAAGTCGCGCGTCTGGTACCTGAAGGCCACGCCGTCGGTGTGCCCGGGCTGCGAACGCGGCTGCACCATCCAGGTCTGGCACCGCAAGCCCGAGTGGTTCGTGAAGTCGCTCGACCAGCGGCAGAACACCTCGATCGCGCGCATCACGCCGCTCGAGAACCCGGCCGTGAACGGCCCGTGGATCTGCAACAAGGGCCGCGACCTCGCACGCATCTTCGAGCGCGTCCGCGCCGACCAGCCGATGCTCAAGGGCCGCCCGGTGCCCGTGGCCGAGGCGATCGATGCGGCACGGCGCCTGATCGGCGCCGCACGCCACCCGGTGGCGCTGGTGTCCAACTGGGGCTCGAACGAGGAACTCGACTCGTTCAAGCGCCACCTGGGCGAAGTGTTCGTCCACGCGCACGTCAAGACCGACTGGCAACCCGAGGAAGGCGAGCGCCTCGAGGACGACCTGCTGATCCGCCCCGACAAGAACCCGAACACGGCAAAGGCCCGTGAACTGTTCGACATGGGCGAGCCGAACTACCACGACGGCACCGACCTCGTGCTGGTGTGGGGCGAGGGCTACGATTTCTCGCGGATCCCGCCGCAGGCGAAGATCATCTTCCTCAACTCCTACCTCGCGCCCGAGAACGGGCACGCGGACGTCTTCCTGCCGCTCAGCATCCAGACCGAGCGCGCCGGCCACTACACGAATTTCCAGGGCGTGGTGAGCAAGTTCGAGCCGTGCTTCCCGAAGGGCGAGGCGGTGCTCGACGCCGAGGCGCTCTTCAAGGCGCTCGAGGCGCCGCCGCGGGGGCACACATGAGCCCCGATTTCGCCATCACCCTCGTCTACATCGGCTACGCGCTCGCGGTGCTGCTCACCTTCGGCGCGATCCTCACCTGGGTGGAGCGCAAGCAGGCCGCGATCATGTCCGATCGCATCGGCGCCAACCGCGCCTACCTGCGCATCCCGTTCACGCAGGTGAAGCTCGTGTGGCTCGGCCTGTTCCACGGCATGGCCGACGGCCTCAAGCTGCTGCTCAAGGAAGACTTCAAGCCGGTCACCTACGACAAGCTCGGCTACGCGCTCGGCCCCTGGCTCGCGTTCACGCCGGTGGTGCTGGTGTTCGCGGTGATCCCGTTCGGCGGCACGCTCGACCCGGGCGCGCTGTTCCCGTCGCTCGCCGACTGGTTCGACGGCCGCACCTACCCCATGCAGATCGCCCCGCTCGACGCAGGCCTGCTGGTGGTGTTCGCCTTCGGCGGCATCGCCATCATCGGCGCGATGCTCGCGGGCTGGTCCTCGTCGAACAAGTTCTCGATGCTCGGCGCCCTGCGCGCGGGCTCGCAGCTCATCTCCTACGAGCTGGTGATGGGCCTGACCGTGCTCGGCCTGATCCTGATCTACGGCACCGTCGACCTCGACGCCATGGTGCGGCACCAGTCCGGCACGGTGCTCGGGTTCCTGCCGGCCTGGGGCATCGTGTACCAGCCGCTGGCCGCGATCCTGTTCCTCACCGCGGGCATCGCCGAGAACAAGCGCATCCCGTTCGACCTGCCCGAGGCCGAGTCCGAGCTGATCTCGGGCTACTTCACCGAATACAGCGCGATGAAGCAGGGCATGTTCATGCTCTCGGAGTTCATCGAGATCGCGATCATCGCGGCGCTGTTCACCACGCTGTTCCTCGGCGGCTACAACCTCCCCTGGCTGACCGACGCGGGCTTCGTGTTCCCGGGCGGCGCCACGTTCGAGCTCGGGCACGGTGCGGTGGTGGCGATCCAGGTCGTCACGTTCCTCGCCAAGGTGTTCCTGCTCTGCAGCTTCCAGATCCTGATCCGCTGGACGCTGCCGCGCTTCCGCTGGGACCAGCTGCTCGGCTTCGCCTGGAAGTTCCTGCTGCCGCTCTCCATCGCCAACCTCGTCGTGACCGCGGTCGCGGTCTGGGCGCTGACCTGAGGTGCCCGCGATGAGCAGCCGCAAACCCTACGTCCGCAAGCGCTACTGGAACGAGCCCGAGATGGGCTGGTACGAGCGCTCGTACTTCTTCGAGATCTGGCGCGGCATCCGCATCACCGGCGGCGTGTTCCTCGCCAACATGTGGAAGTGGATGACGGGCCGCAAGGGCGCCCTCACCGCCTACTACCCCGAGGAAATCCGCGCCGACTACGCCGCCCACAACCGCGGCAAGCACATCCTCACGCAGCGGCCGGACGGCCGCCCGCAGTGCGTCGCCTGCAACATGTGCGCCACGGTCTGCCCGGCGCAGGTGATCGAGATCGACGCCGCGTTCGACCCGGACGACCCCGAGCACCCGAAGTACCCGTCGCGCTTCGAGATCGACTACTCGCGCTGCGTGTTCTGCGGCCTGTGCGTCGAGGCCTGCCCGGAGGACGCGATCCGCATGGTGAAGGAAACGCCCGACCTGCCCGGCTTCGACCGCGGCCGGATGTGGCTCAAGCAGGACGAGCTGCTCAACTGGCAGCCGAAGCAGGACGTGGCCAAGCCCTATCCCGCCGCGGGCGCAGGCCGCACGAGGGGCGCGCCATGAGCCTCGAGACCCTGCTGCTGTACTTCTTCGCGGCGGCGGCGCTGGCCGGCGGCGTGCTGATGCTGATCGCCCGCCACCCGATGCGCGTGGCGCTGGCGCTCATCAGTTCCATGATCTCGCTCGCCGGCATCTACGCGATCCTCGGCGTGCACGTCATCGCCGTCTTCCAGGTGCTGATCTACGTCGGCGCGGTGATGGTGTTCATGGTCTACGTGATCATGCTGCTCGACGTGCGCGACCCGGCGTTCCTCGAGCGCTACGGCCGCGCCGTGGTGCCGTCGGTGGCGGTGGCCGCCGTGCTCTCCGTGGCGCTCGGCGCCGCCGTGAGCCGCGGGCGCATCATGAGTGCCGATTACCTGGCGGGGCTGCACTCGAACAGCATGGCGGCCTCCTTCGAGGTGCAGCCGTTCTCGGTCGAGTTCCTCGAGCGCTACTGGCTGCACTTCGAGCTCACCTCCGTGCTGCTGCTCGCGGCCGTGGTCGCCGCGATCGCCGTCGTCAAGGCCGGGCGGAGGCACGATGGATAGGACGCAGCTGCTGCTCACGCTCTCGATCACGCTGTTCGCCCTCGGGCTGATCGGCGTCATGGTGCGGCGCAACGCGCTCGTGATGCTGATGTGCATGGAGCTGATGCTGAACGGCGTCATCCTGAGCCTCGTCACCTTCGCCGCGCACAGCGCCACGCTGTCGGGCGCGGTGCTCGTGTTCCTGGTGTTCGTGGTCGCCGCCGCCGAGATCGCCATCGCGATCCCGATCGTGCTGCTGCTCTCGAGGCAGCGCCACACGCTCGACGTGAGCGCCTACTCCGAGCTGAAGGGATGACGATGGACCTGCTCACGCTCATCGTCCTGCTGCCCCTCGCCGGCTTCCTGCTGAACGGACTGCTGGGCAACCGGCTCGGCAAGGGGTTCGTGAGCGTGGTGGGCTGCGGGCTGCCGATCCTCGCCTTCGTCGCCACCGTGCGCGCCTTCATGCAGCTGCAGGGTGGC
>JAGVUU010000202.1 GCA_019136105.1 Gammaproteobacteria bacterium | reverse complement strand
ACAGCCCTGCCTCGAGGCTTGCCCGCGCGCGCTTCGACGGATCGAGGTAGTGCTCGGGATCGACGCGCCGCTTCCACTCCAGCCACTTGCGGCGCGAGTTCCCGGTGTTGAGGTCGGGCTCGATCGTGAAGCCCATCTGCCGTGCGAATGCCTGCGCATCGCGGCCGACCAGCAGGTGGTGGTCGGTCATCTGCATGACGAGATGCGCCACCTTCGAGGGCGTGCGCACGCCCTCGAGGCAGGCCACGCCGCCCGCGCGCTTCAGCGGCCCGTGCATGCAGCAGGAGTCGAGCTGAACGACACCGTCAGCATTGGGCAAGCCGCCGTAACCGACGCTGTCGTCGAGCGGGTCGAGCTCGACGATGTTGACGCCCGCGATCAGCGCCTCGAGCACGTCGGCACCCGAGGTCATGAGCTCGAACGCGCTCTCGACGCAGGTCTTCGCTCCGCCGTTCGTGTGCTTGTAGCCGTTGGCGGACGACACCACGACCGGCTTTGCGCGCGAACCCTTGACCGCGGGCCCAGCCGGCCCGGACCCGGTCGAAGCCGCCTCGCGTGCTGCGCCCAGCCCTGCCGCAAGCCCGGCGGCAGCTGCAGTTGCCTTCACGAACTCGCGACGGTTCAGCTTGTCAGCCATGGCTGTGGTTTCCCGGATTCGATGGACGCAGGGCCGTAGTGTAGCCTGAGCGCATGGCCCCTTCGGACCGCTACCCGGCCGCCCTGCTCGGGCTGTTCGTCGCGATCTTCATCGCGCTCGCGATCGCGCCGTGGTACCGGCAGGACTGGCTGCTCGAGAACCTCCTTGTATTCGTCGCCGTGCCGCTGCTGGTGGTGAACTACCGGCGCCTGCGCTTCTCGAACTTCGCCTACACCTGCCTGTTCGTGTTCTTCGTGCTGCACGAGATCGGCGCGCACTACACCTACAGCGAGGTGCCGTGGCGCGAGTGGCTCGCGGCCGTCGCCGGCGGCGACGGCGACGGCGGGGGCCGCAACCACTACGACCGCTTCGTGCACTTCGCCTACGGCTTGCTGCTGATGCCCGCCGTGTGCGAACTGTTCGAGCGGCGCGCGTCGCCGCAGGGATTGTGGCGCTGGCTGATGCCGCTCCTGTTCCTCATGGGCCACTCGGTGATCTACGAGATGATCGAGTGGGTGGCCGCGCTGCGCTTCGGTGGCGAACTCGGCGTCGCTTACCTCGGCACGCAGGGCGACGAGTGGGACGCGCAGAAGGACATGGCGCTCGCGACGCTGGGTGCCGTGATCGGGCTGACGGTGGTGGCGATCAGAGGTACTTCTCGGCGACCGCGTGCACGTTGATGCGTGCGTGCAGCTTCACGCAGATCAGGAACGTCCCGATCAGCTTGCGATGCAGGAACATCGTGGCCGGCGGCGGTGCCCGCAGGCCGTGGCCGAACGCCGCCTCGATGCCGCGGTTGCGCGCGCGGCTGATGAGCCCCGAGGCCGCGAAGTCGTACGTGCCGCGGTGCGCGAACGGCTCGCAGACGAGCTTCATGATGTCGATGGCGTTATCGACCATCGGCTGAGGGTCGCCGGGGTGGCCGTAGCCGAGGTCGAAGATCGCCTCGCGGATCGCCTTGGTGTCGTCGTGCAGCACGCCGCGGCAGATGCGGCGGTAACCGTCCACGAACTCCGCCGGGTACTCGCCCACTGAACCGAGGTCGAGCAGCGCGACCTGGTGCGTGCCCGGCACGTACAGGTAGTTGGCGATGTTCGGGTCGGTCTGCACGAAGCGGAACTCGAACAGTTCACGGAACATGAGGTCCTGCAGGGTACGCGCTACGGCATTGCGGCGCGGCTGCGGCGCCACCTCGCCGGCGAGGTGCTCGAGCGGTTCGCCCTCGATCCAGTCCATCGCGAGGATGTGGCGAGTGGTGAGGCTGCGGTCGACGCGTGGCACCAGCACGTCGGGCATGTCGGACACGAGCTTGCGGTAGCGCTCCAGGTGGCGCGCCTCGCCCTCATAGTCGGTCTCGAGCTTGAGCTGCCGTTTCGCCTCTGCGGTGAGTGCCGGGATGTCGAACTTGGTGGGCAGGAAATCGAGCCGGCGCAGCAGCGTGGCCAGGTTCTCGACGTCGCTGTCCACGCTGCGCGCGACGCCCGGGTACTGGATCTTGAGCGCGAGCTCGCGCCCGCCGTGCTTGCGCACGCGGTGCACCTGCCCGATCGAGGCGGCGGCCACCGGGTTGTAATCGAAGTGGTCGAAGCGCTGCTGCCAGCCCTTGCCGTACTCGCGCCCGAGCACGCGCCGGAGCTGCGTGTCCGGCATGGCGTAACCCTGCGAGCGCAGCATCGCGAGCGCGTTGCGGAACTCGTCGGGCACCAGGTCGTCGGCCTGGATCGAGAGCATCTGCCCGACTTTCATCGCGGGGCCACGCAGGGCGGCGAGGCGCTTCGCAAGCAGCGCCGCGTTGCCCGGCGTGAGCACGGCCGAGGCCAGGTCGGGCCGCTTGCCGGAGGAGAGCTGGCGCGCCGCGCCGAGCGCCGTCGAGAGCGCGATCTCGCTGCTCAGCATGCCGAAGCGCAGCATGCGCCCCACGCGCGAGGCGGGAACGGCGGAGCGCTTGCGGTCGGGTGCGTTGGCCATGGCCACCACGGTATCAGGGTTTCGAGAGCGTGCGCCGCTCGCCGTCGTCGAACACGAGCTCGCAATCAGGCCAGCGCAGCGCCGCAAGCCGCGTCTGCCACGGCGGGCCACCGCCGCGAGCACGCTCGGCGTAGCGGCCACCGACCGAGTAATCCACGCAGAAGACGTTGCCGCGGGGCCCCATCCACTCGTAGGCACCGAAGTCGCCGAGCGGATAGTCCCAGTCGCCGGTCACTGCCGCGGGCTCGGCACGGTCGTCGCGCCGCCAGTAGTGCCCCACGATGACGGCCGGCCGATCGCGATACTCGTTCCACCAGCGCGCGCGGTGGGTCATCCGCCAGCGGCCGCCTGCCCAGATCGGCCGCTCGGACGGCCCTTCGAGGCCCGAGGTGATCACCTTCACCGGGTTCGCGTTCTGCAGGAGCGTTGCCTCATCGGCACACGCCGGCAGCAGGGGCAGCGTCGCGCTGCGGTCCTTGAAGGCGTGGCGGTAGGCCTGCACCTCGCGGGCAGCTCGCGCATTGATGCCGCTGCCGCGCAGCAGGTCGCGCGCGGTCCGGTCGAGGTCGGCGTACACGGCGGCATACGAGGCACCGTTCGCCAGCAGCGGTCCCAGCCGTGCCAGGGCTGCGTCGTCCCAGCAGGCGTGCACCACGCGCAGGTCGTCGCGCACGAGCGCGAGCGGCAATCGCTCGAGGAATGCGACCCAGGCCGCACGCCGTTCCGCCGTCGCAGCGCGCGAGTTCAGGAACTCGCCGTTCGCCAGCTCGTGGTTGCGGTCGAAGAACCAGCCGTTGCCGTGCTTGGGCTCGCCGAGCAGCACGTTGAGCTCGTGGTTGCCGAGCACGCACTGGGCGCGGCCGGCCTGCACCCAGCGCATGACGAGATCGAGGACGGCCGGGCTGTCCGGGCCCCGGTCGCACAGGTCGCCCACGAATACCGCCCGGCGTCCCTCCGGATGGCCGCCGTCCGGCGCGTAGCCCAGGTGCCCGAGCAGGGCCTGCAGGGCCTCGATTTCACCGTGGACGTCGCCGACCACGTCCAGCGGGCCCTCGAACAAGGGCGCCCGAGGACGGTCTGAGGAACTCACGACTGCTTGCAACATTCCAGATTCATCATTACAAAGCCCGGCCGGCCCGGCGATTGTGGATGACTCTGACCCATCGGGGCGGCCGAATAGACTCACTCCATGGACTCCCTGACCCAGATCGCGCTCGGCGCCGCCGTCGGCACCGCAGTCCTCGGCCGCAAGGTCGGGGCACGGGCCGCCTTTTGGGGCGCGGTCTGCGGCACCCTGCCCGACCTCGACGTCCTGGTGCCCTACGGCGACCCGGTGCGGGATTTCACCTTCCATCGCGCGGAAAGCCACGCACTGTTCTGGCTGACGCTAGCCTCGCCGGCCATCGCCTGGGTCATCGCCCGGCTCAACCGCAAGGCCGGGGCGAGCTTCCGCGAGTGGTGGCTGCTCGCCTGGCTGGCTCTCGTCACCCACCCGCTGCTCGACGCATTCACGATCTACGGCACGCAACTGCTGCTGCCGTTCTCCGACTACCCGGTGGGCGTGGGCAGCGTGTTCATCATCGATCCGCTCTACACCGTGCCGCTGATCGTGGGCGTGGTCGCCGCCCTGTGGCTGCGTGGCCGCGATCCTGCGCGGGCCATGCGGTGGAACGCGGCCGGTCTCGCGCTGAGCACGCTGTATCTCGGGTGGGGAGTTGCGGCCCAGTCGCACGTCGAAGGCGTGGTGCACCGGACGATCGCAGCCACGTCGCTCGCGGATGCCCGCGCGCTGGTCACGCCCACGCCCTTCAACACGCTGCTGTGGCGAGTCGTGGTGATGGACGACGGCGGCTACCACGAGGGCTACTACTCGATCCTGGACGAGAGCACGCAGGTGCGCCTCACGCGCCACGCGAGCGACACGCGGTTGCTCGAGCCCCTGCGCGACGACTGGGCCGTGCGCCGGCTCGCCTGGTTCTCGAAGGGGTTCTACGGCGTGAGCGAAGCCGCGCCGGATGCACGCATCGCCGACGGCTCGGCCAGCACCCTGGGGCAGCTGCTCGGCTTGGTGGAAACCGCCTCAGCGGCTGCAGCCGTACCGGATGCCGATGGCGTGCCCGTGGTCATGACCGACCTGCGCATGGGCCAGACGCCATGGTTCGTGTTCTCGTTCGTGATCGGCGAGCGCGATCGTGACGGCGTGAGCGCGGTACCGTCGCGCCAGGTGCCGAGCCAGCGCCCGCCCGCCACCGTGCTGCCGTGGTTGTGGGCGCGCATCTGGGACGAGGAAAAATAGGGGACATTCTCCTGTTTTTCTGGCGGCCGCCGGAAAAACAGGAGAATGTCCCCTATTTTTCCCACACCAGCAGCTGGTTGTTCGCGGGCAAGGCGTGATCGGCCGATAGCTTCAGGCCCACTCCCTCCGCCAGCGCGTTCACAGCCTCGAAATCCCTGAGCCCGCTCTGCGGATCGCGCTCGCGCAACATGGCATCGAACGCCGCGTTGCTCTCCGTCGTGAACCGCCCGCCGGACTTGAACGGGCCGTAGATCGCGAGCACGCCGCCCGTCTCGAGCATGCGTGGCAATCCCGCAAAGAGCGCTTTCACGGCGGGCCACGACATGATGTGCAGCGTGTTCGCGCTGAACACGGCATCGCCACGCACGGCCGGCCAGGGCAACTGCAGCACGTCGAGTTCGACGGGTGACGCGAGGTTCGGCGGGCCCTCCGCGGCGATGCGCGCTGCAAGGCCAGCCAGATAGTCCAGCCGGTCCGTGGGCTGCCACGACAGGTGCGGCAGATGGCACGCGAAGTGCACCGCGTGCTGGCCCGTGCCCGAGCCGATCTCGACGACGCGCGTGCAGCCGGCGAAAGCCGTGCGCAACACCTCCAGGATCGGCCCCTTGTTGCGCTCGCAGGCGTCGGAGAACGGCAGATCGGGCGGGACTGGCATGCCACTGATTCTAAGCAGACTAGGTATTGCTCGCAGCCCGCCCCTGCAGAACAGCGGATCGTGGCGCCGCCGGCACGGGTGCCTACTGGGTGTGACGGCCGGCCAGGCACCGGCAACGACC
>JAGVUU010000308.1 GCA_019136105.1 Gammaproteobacteria bacterium | reverse complement strand
GTCTACGACGCGCTGCTCGTGGACACCGCGGGCCGCCTGCACGTCGACGAGGAGATGATGGCCGAGGTTCGCGAACTCGGCGCGTCGCTCAAGCCCGTCGAGACGCTGTTCGTCGTCGACAGCATGGCGGGCCAGGACGCGGTGAACGCGGCGCGGGCCTTCGGCGCGGCGCTCGACCTCACGGGCGTGGTGCTCACCAAGGCCGACGGCGATGCGCGCGGCGGCGCGGCGCTCTCGGTGCGGCACGTCACCGGCAAGCCGATCCTGTTCGTCGGCGTGGGCGAGAAGCCCCAGGCGCTCGAGGTGTTCCAGCCCGAGCGCATGGCGTCGCGCATCCTCGGCATGGGCGACGTGCTGAGCCTCGTCGAGGAGGTCACGCGCAAGGTCGACCGGGAGGAGGCCGAGAAGCTCGCCCGCAAGGTGGCGAAAGGCAAGGACTTCGACCTCGACGACCTGCTCGGCCAGCTGCGCCAGCTGGAGGGCATGGGCGGGGTGGCGGCCCTGCTCGACAAGCTGCCGGCGCAGTTGCAGGCGAAGGCCGGTAACCTGCCGCAGGGCAACGAGAAGGACATCAGGCGCCAGATCGCCATCATCTGCTCGATGACCCCGGGTGAGCGCCGCTACCCGAAAACCATCGACGGGTCGCGCCGGCGCCGGATCGCGGCCGGATCGGGCACCCAGGTGGCCGACGTGAACCGGCTGCTGAAGAACTTCCTGCAGATGCAGAAGATGATGAAGGGCATGGGCAAGGGCGGTCTCGGGCGCATGATGCGGTCCATGGCCGGCCGGTTGCCGCCGGGCCTCCGCTGAGCCCGCCACAAGCATTTCTTTTCTCTGGCGTTTTCGGTATAGTTCGCGGCTCTTTTTTGGCCGGACCACCCTGTGCGGTGGGCCTGGCCGTGTCCGAACGAAAGCTGAGGCACTGGCAGACGATGGTGACGATCCGATTGATGCGCCGCGGTGGCAAGAAGGAGCCCTTCTACCACGTCGTGGTGACCGACAGCCGCCGCGCTGGTGGCGGTTCGCTCGAGCAGGTGGGGTTCTTCAACCCGGTTGCGCGGGGCAACAGCGAAGAGCTCCGGCTCGACCTGGCCCGCATCGACCACTGGGTCGCCTGCGGCGCCCAGCCGTCGGAACGCGTGGCCCAGCTGCTGAAGAGCTACCGCAAGACCCAGGCCGCCGCGGCCTGACCCGGTGCGGCCGCCGTGGCTGCCGCACGAACGGGTGATGGCAGCCTGCGGCCGGTGGTGCTGGGCCGGGTCGGCGCCCCATTCGGGGTGCAGGGCTGGCTGAAGGTCCAGTCCTACACCGACCCGCTCGAGGGCATCGCGGGTTACCCGGTCTGGGAACTGCACCGCGGGGCGAGCCTCGGGCGCTGGGCGGTCCTGGAGTGGAAGCGGGCGGGCTCGGGAGTCGCTGTCCGGCTCCAGGGCGTCGATTCCCGCGAGGCCGCGCAGGCGCTCACGGGTGCCGAGGTGCGGGTGGAGCGGGCGGAATTGCCGCCGACGGCTCCCGGTGAATACTACTGGCACGACCTGGTCGGGCTCGACGCGTTCGGGCTGCAGGGCGAGCCGCTCGGCCGGGTGGCCGAGATCCTCGAACTGCCGGCCCATCCGGTGCTGGTGCTCGAGGGGGAACGCGAGCGACTCGTTCCGCTGGTGAAGGAGCGGCTCGCGGGAGTGGATCTCGATGCCAGGCGGCTCACGCTCGACTGGCATCCGGACGACTGACGGGCGGGCGCGTGAAGATCGTCGTCATCACGCTGTTCCCCGAACTGGTCGGGCAGGCGCTGCAATACGGCGTGCTCGGCCGGGCGATCGAACGCGGGGTGCTGGCCGTCGACACGGTCAACCCGCGCGACTTCGTGACCGACGTGCACAAGACCGTGGACGACCGCCCGTACGGCGGCGGCCCGGGGATGGTGCTGAAGGCCGAGCCCCTGCGGCTCGCGATGCAGGACGCGATGGGCCGGCTGCCCGCCGCCCGGCGGATCCTGCTCGCGGCGGACGGGGAACCGGTCCGGCAGCGCAAGGTTGCCGAGCTGGCCCAGGGATCGGAACTGATCCTGGTCGCCGGCCGCTACGAAGGAGTCGATGAGCGCTTCGTCGAAGCGTACATCGACGAGTCGCTGTCGGTCGGCGACGTGGTGTTGAGCGGCGGCGAATTGCCGGCGCTGATGGTGATCGATGCCGTGGCGCGATTGCTGCCCGGCACGCTCGGCGACGCGGAGTCGGCCGTGCAGGAATCGTTCACCGACGGGCTGCTCGACTGGCCGCACTACACGCGGCCCGAGGCCTGGGAAGGACGGCCGGTGCCGCCGGTGCTGCTCGGCGGCAACCACGCGGCGATCGACCGGTGGCGACGGCAGCAGGCGCTGGGCAGGACGTGGCGACGCCGACCGGACCTGCTGGCGCAGCGCGAATTGAGCAAGCAGGAGCGCAAGCTCCTCGATGAGTACCTCGCGGAGCAGGATGCGACGCGAACCGGGGCAGGGACGCAACCACTGCGAGAAGGTGAGACATGAGCAACATCATTGCCACGCTCGAGAAAGAGCGCATGCAGCGTGAAGTGCCGGACTTCGGCCCGGGCGACACCGTCGTCGTCGAGGTGAAGGTGAAGGAAGGCGACCGCGAGCGCGTGCAGGCCTACGAGGGCGTGGTCATCGCGAAGAGCAACCGCGGCCTGAATTCGTCGTTCACCGTGCGCAAGATTTCGCACGGCGAGGGCGTGGAGCGCGTGTTCCAGACCTACAGCCCGGCGCTCGGCGCCATCACGGTGAAGCGCCGCGGCAACGTGCGCCGCGCCAAGCTGTACTTCCTCCGCGAGCGCACCGGCAAGGCCGCGCGCATCGAAGAGAAGGTCTGACGACGGTCCTGCCGGGCGCCTGAGCGCGCCCGGTGCGGCCGGATGCCACCCCCGGGAGGGCGCCGATGTTCCGCGCTACGGCCAAAGTGCTGCACTGGGTCTGGAGCGGCCTCGACGGGCTGCGCAAGGTCCTGCACCTGGTGCTGCTGCTCGTGCTCTTCGGGACGCTCTGGGCCGCGTTCTCGCGCTCCATCCCGCTGGTGCCCGACAAGGCGGCGCTGGTCATCGCGCCGCAGGGCCCGCTCGTCGAACAACTGAGCGGTGACCCGTTCGAGCGCGCCCTGGCCGAGGCCCTGCGCCAGCAGCCCCCCGAGACCCTGCTGCGTGACGTGGTCGAAGCCATCGAGAAGGCGGGCGGCGACGACCGCATCAGCGCCTTGTATCTCGACGTGGGCGGCCTCGGTGGCGCCGGCGTCGCCAAGCTGCAGGAAGTCGGCCGCGCGATCGCGAAGTTCCGCGAGAGTGGCAAGCCGGTCATCGCCTACGGCGATCTCTACGACCAGCGCCAGTATTACCTCGCCGCGCACGCCGACGAGGTCTACCTCGACCCGCAGGGCATCGTCTACATCGACGGCTTCGCGAATTACGGCCTGTTCTTCAAGGACGCGATCGACAAGCTGGCGATCGACTGGAACATCTTCCGCGTCGGCGAGTACAAGTCGGCCGTCGAGACCTTCACCCGCAACGACATGTCGGCCGAGGAGCGCGAGGCGAGCCTCGTTTGGCTCGGCACCGTGTGGAGCACCTACAAGGACGACGTCGCCAAGGCACGCGGCATCGAGCCAGAGGTGCTGCAGGCGTATGCCGACGACGCCGTGGCCGGCCTGCGCCGTGCCGAGGGCAACCTCGCGAAGATGGCGCTCGACGCAGGGCTCGTGACGGCGCTCGAGGGCCGCTTCGCGGTCGAGGAACGCCTCGCCGAGATCACGGGCGAGGACGACAACGGCGGCATCTTCGTCGGCGTGGACCACGGCGCCTACCTCGCGAACGTCCGTTCGCAGGAGGCGCTCAGCAAGAAGTCCGAGAACACCTTGGCCGTCATCGTCGCGGCGGGCGAGATCCTGCCGGGCGAGCAGCCGCCGGGCATGATCGGTTCCGACACGCTGGCCTGGCAGTTGCGCGAAGCGCGCGAGGACGATGCCGTCAAGGCCGTGGTGCTGCGCATCGACAGTCCCGGCGGCAGCGTGTTCGCGAGCGAAGTCATCCGCCGCGAAGTCGCTGCGCTGCGCGAGGCGGGCAAGCCGGTGGTCGCCTCGATGAGCGGCCTCGCTGCCTCCGGCGGCTATTACATCGCCATGGACGCCGACCGCATCGTCGCGAGCCCGGCCACCCTCACCGGCTCGATCGGCATCTTCGCGATGTTCCCCACCTTCCAGCGCACGCTCGAGAAGCTCGGCGTGCACAGCGACGGTGTCGGCACGACGGCGCTGTCCGGCGAGTTCCGCGGCGACCGTCCGCTTGGCGATGCCTCGCGCGAGATCCTGCAGCAGAGCATCGAGCACGAGTACAAGCAGTTCATCGGCCGCGTGGCGGGCGCGCGCAAGAAGACGGTGGAACAGGTCGATGCCGTCGCGCAGGGCCGCGTCTGGGCCGGCGCCGAGGCCCGTGACCTCGGGCTGGTGGACGAACTGGGTGGCTACCAGCGCGCGATCGAACTCGCAGCGGAGCTCGCGAAGCTCGACGGCGACTTCACTGTCACTTACCCCGAGGCCCCCGGTGGTCTCGGTGACATGCTCGGGCTGCGCATCCGCGCGGCGCTCGCTGCCATGATTGCGCCGCTGCTGCCCAAGAGCGCGTTGCCGCGCTTGCCGCCGGCGCTCGTGCCGCTGTTCGAGGAAGCCGAGCGGCTCGCGCGGCTCGCCGACCCGCGCAACCTGTACGCCTATTGCCTGGTCTGCACGGCCGAGTGAACCGGAACGCGCCGCCCGTTGACGGGCGGCAGCGTCAGGCCGGTTCGGGCAGCACGAAACCCTTCCACGTTGCCATGTAGCCGACGAACGCGGGCCCGAGGCCCTCGTTGCGCAGGTACCCGGCGGTGACCGGCAGCGGCACGGCCTTGAACCCCGGGTCGGCCTGCACGCGCAGCGGAAAGTCGTGGTGCAGGATTGCCGCCCGTCCGATGACGCAGAAATCGGCGCCGGCCGCCAGCACGCGCCGCGCGTCCTCCGCGCTCATGATTTTCCCGGCGGCGCCGAGCCGCGTCGAGCCGCGCTCGAGTTCCGTGAACCAGGAGAGCAGCGTGCGTCCCCTGAACTCGGCTTCCTCGGGCTCCTTGGCGACGTCCCAGAGCGACAGGTCGAGCAGGTCGATCGCACCACCGGCCAGCAGCTGCTGCGCCACGGCGCGGATCTCCGCGAGCTTCAGGCCGAAACGTTCGGGTGACAGCCGCACGCCCAGGACGAAGCCGGGCCGGCAGCGCGCGCGGACTCCCGTGACGATGTCGAACAGCAGTCGTGCGCGATTCTCGGGGGATCCGCCGTAGCGGTCGGTCCGCTGGTTGATCTCCGGGCTCAGGAACTGGCTGATCACGTAGCCGTGGGCGCCGTGGATCTCCACGCCGTCGAATCCCGCGCGTTCGGCGCGAAGGGCGGCTGCAACGAAGTCCTCGGCGAGCTGCTCGACCTCCGCAGGCGACAGCGCCCGGGCACCCGTCTCCGCATTGTCCGACGGGCAGACGGGCGTGCCACCGATCAGCTTGGCTGGAGCGCGCATGCCGGCGTGATGCAGCTGCATCATCGCGAGGCTGCCTTGCGCCTTGATCGCGGCGGCGAGGCGAGTCAACCCCTCGACGTGCGTGTCCGAGAACACGCCGAGCTGTCCCGGGAAGCCCTGGCCCTGTGCCTGCACGTGCGCCGCGCAGGTCATCGTCAGGCCGAAGCCGCCCTGGGCGCGCAGCGTGAGCCAGTGGAACTCGTCG
>JAGVUU010000304.1 GCA_019136105.1 Gammaproteobacteria bacterium | reverse complement strand
CACATACCGGGACAAGGCCGGGAAATAGTCGCCATGCGCGTCGGCGGAGAATGCATCGTCCAGGATGATCCCGTTGTCCTGGTCGGAGCAGAGCGTCAGTTCGCCCCGGCCTTGCGATCCGGTGGCCACCCACGCGAACGGCACGGGAGGTGGCCCGAGCTGGTCGATCGCGAGATCGATCAGGCGGCGGGTGACGGCGTCACAGACGGACGTGACGGCCTGCCCGAGCTGCCGCGCGGTGGCATGCGCCGCGACGAGCTGCAGGTGCAGCTCACGCACCTCGGTGACCGTCTCGCGCAGCGCCTCGATCGAGTTGCAGCGGCCCACGCGGTCGGCGAGGTACAGCGGGTTGGTCGCCTGCGCGCGCAGCAGGTCGTGCGTGGACACCAGGCCGTGCAGTTCGTCGCCGTCCACCACGGGCAGGTGGTGGATGCGCCGGTGGCTCATCGTCAACAATGCCTCGAAGGCCGACGCGTGCTGCGACACCGTGACCGGCGAGGCCGTCATGACCTCGCGCAGGGGCGTGTCGCCTTCGCGACCTGCGGCGACGCATCGCGAGCGCAGGTCACGGTCGGTGACGATGCCCGCGAGCACACCGCCATGCGCCACCAGCAGCGACGAGACGCGCTCACGGGTCATCAGCTGCGCCGCCTCGCGCACCGTCAGGTCGGGCGGGGCCGTCACCGGCTTGCGCGAGACCAGGTCGCGAACCCGCAGGTGCAGCAGGTCGCCCCCGGTCCGGGGTGCGTCGTGCGCCGCCTCGCCTGCCCGGCGCAGACGCTCGACGATGGCCCGGTCGAAGCCGCGGTCGAAGGCCGGGTATGCGCGCCGCAGCTCGGCGAGCGCCGGGCCGGCGATGACGTATAGCAACGTGTCTTCCGACGCCGTCCCGCCACGGGGCGGCTCGTCCTCGGAATCGACCGCCGTCGGGTCGAAGATGTCGCCCTCGGCGAGCTTCTCGACGAGCGCACCCGCCGCGTCGCGAATCTCGACGGCGCCCTTGCGCAGCACGTACAGGCCGGACGGGTCCGCGCCGGCGGGCGGGAAACTGGCGCCGCGGCGGAGGTAGCGGACGGAGATATGGCGCGGCAGCACGTCGAGCGCCGGGCCCGGCAGCGCCACGAACGGCGGCCGCCCGGCCAGAAACTCCCGGACATCGTGCAGCTCACTGACCACGGCCCGACTGTAGCCCACCGGCCGGCCCGCGGGCCATTTGGATTGCCCGCGGCCGGGCTACACGAGGCGGCGCCGGATTGGCTACCCTTCGGCCATGCACGACACCTGGCAGCTGCTGATCCGGAACGCCCTGGTTTTCGACGGCACCGGCAACCCCCCGCGTTGCGAGGACGTCGCCGTCGCCGGCGGCCGCATCTCCGCCCGCGGCACGTCGCTCGATCCAGCGCGTGCCGCACGCGTGATCGACGCCTCCGGCCGCTGGTTGATGCCCGGGTTGCTCGACATCCACACCCACCTCGACCTCGAAGTCGAGCTCGCCCCGGGCCTCCCCGAGTCGGTGCGCCACGGCACGACCACGGTGGTCGTCGGCAACTGCAGCCTCGGCACGGCCTTCGGCGCCCAGCGCCGCAACGGCGAAGATCCGATCCTCGACTGCTTCGCTCGCGTGGAGAACATCCCGAAGTCCGTGCTGCGCAAGGTCGTCGATCGCATCGACTGGACGACGACCGGCGGATTCCTCGAGCACCTGGCCGGATTGCCCCTCGGCCCGAATGTCGTGCCGCTGATCCCGCACTCGATGCTGCGCATCGAGGTGATGGGCACCGCCGCCGCAGTCTCGCGCGAACCGACCGCCGCGGAGCTCGAGCGCATGCGCGCGCTGCTCGACACAGCGCTACAGCAGGGCTACGCGGGATTCTCGACGGACGCGATCCCCTTCCACTACCTCTCGAACGCGCCGCACACCGACAAGCGCGTGCCGACGCAGCACGCCTCGCTCGGCGAGCTGCGCGGCTTGCTGAAGGTGGTGCGGGAACACGACCGGGTCTGGCAGTGCACGCCCGACGCCTCCGACCGCGTCGCGACGTTCCTGCGCTTCTTCCTGACGAGTGGCCGCCTGTTCGGCCGTCCACTCAAGACCTCGGCACTCACGGCAGTCGACCTCACGCACGAACGGCGCACCTGGAAGCTGTTCCCGCTGATCACCGGACTGCTGAATTCGAAGTTGCTGGACGGCCGCATCCACTTCCAGGTGCTCGCAACACCGTTCCGCATGTACGCCGAGGGCATGATCTGCCCGATCTTCGAGGAGTTCGAATCCTCGCGGCAGCTGATGGCCTGCGACATCGAGGACGCCGATGCCCGGCGCACCATCATGGCGACCGACGCGTTCGGCGAGCTGTTCGTGCGCGAGTGGCACGACGCCGGTGCGGTCTCGACCTTCAACCGCGACCTCGGCGCCCTGCACGTCGAACGCTGTCCGGTGGCGGAGTGGCAGGGGGAGGCGTTCGGGGCCATCTATCGGCGGCTATGCGAGTATCAGGCCGGCAACACCGCGGTGGCCCGCAGCCCCGCCGAAGCCGAGGCGCTCGCGTCGTTCCCGAGCCCGATCGGCCGCGAGGGCGCCCTGCTGCTGCACCTCGCGCGACGCTACGACCGCGACCTGCGCTGGTGGTTCACCGTCGCCAACGACCGGCCGGAGGTGCTCGAGCAATTGCTCTTCCACCCGCACATGCTGCCCGGGTTCAACGACAGCGGCGCGCACCTGATCAACCTGGCGTTCTTCGACGGCAACCTGCTCACGCTGCAGATTGCGCAGCGCCGTTCGCTCGGGCAGGTGGCGCGCGCGGTGCGGCGCCTGACGCGCGAGCCGGCGGAATTCTTCGGCGTCGACGCCGGAAGGCTCGACGCGGGCGCGCAGGCGGACATCGTGCTGGTGGACCCGGAAGCGCTGCGCAGCTACGACACCGACGCGAACCGCCGCATGGTGTACCGCGACATCTTCGCGCACGAGCAGCTGGTGAACCGCTCCGACGGCGTCGTGACCGGCGTGTTCATCGCCGGCGAGCAGGTCTGGGACGGTCACGATTTCACGCCGGCGCTCGGCACGCGCCAGCTCGGGCGGCCGCTGACGGCCGGCACGGCGGCGGCACGCCGGACCGCGGCGTAGCCCGGCCTAGAGCGTCCCCACCGCCCGCGCCAGCCGCAGGCGCGCGAGCGAGGCATCCAGCACGGCATTGTCGCGGTTGGTGAGCGCCTGCACGCGCAGGGTCTCGGCCTCGAGCAGCTGCGTCTGCGTGCCGAGGCCCGCGCCGTAGCGCTCGCGCGCAATGCGCAGGTTCTCTTCGGCCTGTTCAACGGCGTCGGCGGAGACCTGCACGCGCTTGCGCGCCTCCTCCACGCCGAGCCAGGCCTGCCGCACCTGCAGTGCAATCAGTGACTCGGCGTCGGCGCGCTGATCCTCGGCAGCGCGGCGATTGCGCTCCATGGCCGCGGCGCGCTTGCGCGACTGGCCGCCGTCGAACAGGGCCCACTGCACGCCCACGCCCGCCACCGCGAACTCCTCGTCGTCGAGGAACTGGTTCTCGAGGTAGTTGTAGCCGCCGCTGACGCTGACCTGCGGCAGGATTCGCGCGCGCTCCACCTTCGCGAGCTGCGCGTACGCGTTGGCCTGCTCGCCCAGGGCAGCCAGCTCGGTGCGGCGCTCGGCGGCCAGCTGCACCAGCGCGGCGAGATCCGGCGGCAGCGACTCCGGCTCCGGCACCTGTTCCGCGAGATCGGCTGCCCGGTCGAGCGGTTCGCCGAGGCGGCGGTTGTACGCGGCCTGTGCGATCTCGGCGCCGTTGGCCGCACGCAGGCGGTTCTGCCGCGCATCGGCGAGCGCGACCTGCACCGCCAGCAGCTCGTTCTTCGGCACCAGCTCGCGCTCGTACATCGCGCCGATGTCGCCCGCCAGGGCCTCGAGCGTACGCACGTTGCTGTCCGCCACTGCAAGCGCCTTGCGAGCCCGCAGCACGTCGACGTACGACTCCGCCACGGCCAGCTTCAGGTCCTGCTCCGCTCCTTGCAGGTGGGCGCCCGCACCGCGCCCCCGCGCCTCGGCCGCGGCGATGCTCGAGGAGATGCGGCCACCGGTGAACAGCGGCACGGAGAGCGTGGCGGAACCCATCACGAAGTCGTCGCCGCCGAACAGCTCCGGCGGCGTGACAGGCAAGCCTGTGAACGAGAAGTCGAAGGCAGGGGCATCGTCGAACCACGTGTAGTTGCCGCCGACCACGACGGTCGGCCAGCGCTGCGCACGCGCTGCCGACGCGTCGAGCTGGGCGGCCTCGGCCTGGCTGCGTACTGCGGCGAGGCCGCGATCCTGCTGCGCGGCGCGCGCCCAGGCGTCCTGCAGCGTCTCGGCGCGGACCGCGGGCGCGACCAGCACGCCCGCGACCACGGCAGCCAGGAGAGTCCCATGCACGGAGCCTGCCTTCATTCGTCCACCCCTACTTCGACTTGAGCGACTCGATGCCGACCGTGCTCAGCACGTACTTCTCGTACAGCGGCGCGACCGAGCCGGTCTTCACCTTGCGCAGGAAATACTTCTCGAAGGCGACCTTGGCGAGGTGCACCCACTTGCCCTTGTTCGCCCACGTGACGTTGCGGGGCGGGATCTGGGGCAGCGCCACGAAGGCGGCGCCCGTGTCGCCGAAGTCGGCGAGGCAGATCGCGTTCCAGGTGGCGCGTGCCTTGGCCGGCGTGCCGGCGATGTCGGCCGCCACGTTCTCGCAGATCGCGCTCACCATCGACTCGATCATGTAGCCGGTCTTCGGTGCGCCGGTCGGCACGGGCGTCGCCTCCACGGGCGGGATCGCCACGCACACGCCGGCCGAGTAGATGTTCGGGTACTTCTTCGAGCGCTGGTGTTCGTCGATGAGCACGAAGCCGCGCGGATTGCACAGCTCCGGCACCGCCGCGACCGCATCCACGCCCTTGAACGCCGGCAGCATCATCGAGTACTTGAAGGGCAGCTTGTGCTCCTTCTTCACGGAGCCGTCCTCGTTGTGCTCGGCGACGGTCATCACCCCTGCCTCGACGCCGAGCACCTTGGCGTTGGTGATCCAGTTGATGTGCCGCTGGCGCAGCTCGGCCTCCATCAGGCCCTTGCTGTCGCCGACGCCACCCAGGCCCATGTGGCCGATGTAGGGCTCCGCGGTCACGTAGGTCATGGGCACGCGGTCGCGGATCCTGCGACGGCGCAGGTCGGTGTCGACGATCATCGCCGTCTCGTACGCAGGCCCGTAGCAGCTTGCGCCCTGCACGGCGCCGATGACGACCGCGCCCGGGTCCTGCACGAACTTCTGGTACTCGTCCCAGGCCTGCAGCGCGTGGCCCTGCGTGCACACCGACTGCGTGTGGCCCTTCGGGCCGAGCCCGGGCACTTCCTCGAAAGCGAGCTTCGGGCCGGTCGTGATGACGAGGTAGTCGTAGGTCAGCATCGAGCCGTCCGCCAGCCTGAGCGTCGAGCCCGGCGCGTCGATCGCGTCCACCATCTGCGGGATCCAGCGGATGTCCTTGCTGGCGAGCGGCTTGGCCAGCTCGACGCGGGTCTGCTGCGGCGTGCGCCAGCCGACCATGATCCACGGGTTCGACGGGGTGAACTCGAAGTAGGCGCTGCTGCCCACCACGGTCACCTCGTGCGCCTTGCCGAGCTTCTTCTTCATCTCGTAGGCGCAGGCGACGCCGCCGAGGCCCGCACCCATCACGATCACTCTTGCCATGACGAATCTCCCCTTGCGCCTCAGGCGCGTTGCTTTCTGCTGCGGTAGCTGAAGTACAGGATCGGGATCAGCACGAGCGTG
>JAGVUU010000314.1 GCA_019136105.1 Gammaproteobacteria bacterium | reverse complement strand
GCTGGCGGTGGATGCCGTCGGCATCAGCGCAGTGATTTCCGGGCTGCTCGAGCGGAAACTGCCGGGCCCGGGCACACGCATCGTCTCGCTGAACCTGGAGTACGACGGGCAGGTGAGCGTCGGCGACGAGCTGGCGGCTTCGGTCACGGTGGGTGAAAAGCACGCGGACACCGGATACGTGGTCATCGACTGCGACGCCCGCGTCGGCGAGCGACGCGTGCTTTGGGGGACGGCGGTCGTGGAAGCGCCGCGCAGCCGCGTGTCGTATTCCGACATCGCGACGCCGGAGATCGTCCTGCGGCGCAACGACGTGTTCGCGCGCCTGCTGCGCCAGTGCGAGCCGCTCGAGCCGGTGACGTGCGCCGTCGCCCATCCCTGCGACCGCGACTCGCTGCTCGGCGCGCTGGAGGCCACGCGCCGCCGGCTGATCGTGCCGGTGCTGGTGGGGCCGCCGGCCCGCATCCAGGCCGTCGCCCAGACCCACGGCGCCGACATTTCCGGCCTGCGGATCGTCCCGACGGAGCACAGCCACGCCTCGGCCGCCGCGGCCGCGGCGCTCGCCCGCAGTGGCGAGGTCGAGATGCTCATGAAGGGCAGCCTGCACACCGACGAGATCCTGGGCTACATCGTCGCCGCGTCGTCGGGCCTGCGCACCGAGCGGCGCATCAGCCACGCGTTCGTGATGGACGTGCCGGCCTACGATCGCGTGCTGCTCGTGACCGACGCCGCGATCAACATCGAGCCGACGCTGGCCGAGAAAGCCGACATCCTGGAACATCCGCTCGACGCTCGACGCCGCGGCGCTGTGCAAGATGGCGGACCGCGGGCAGATCGAGGGCGGCATCCTCGACGGCCCGCTCGCCTTCGACAACGCGATCAGCGAGCACGCTGCGCGCACCAAGAGCATCCGCTCGCCGGTGGCCGGCCGGGCCGACATCCTCATGGTCCCGAACATCGAGTCTGGCAACATGCTCGCGAAGCAGCTGCTCTACTTCGCGGGCGCCGACGCGGCCGGCGTGGTGCTCGGTGCGCGCGTGCCGGTCGTGCTCACGAGCCGGGCCGACAACGTGCGCATGCGCATCGGCTCGGCGGCCGTCGCGAAGCTGCTCGCGCATGCCCGCCGCACGTCCGCACCCAGGGTGGTGGCATGAGCGGTGACGGCGATGCCATCGTCGTCCTGAACGCCGGCTCCTCGAGCATCAAGTTCTGCACGTTCCGCCGCGGCGATGCGGGGCTCGAGCGCGAGCTGCGCGGGCAGGTGTCGGGCCTCGGCACCGCGCCGCGCATTTCGGCCCGGCGTGGTGCGGACGTCGTGGTAGACCGCGCGCTCGACGATGCCGCGGCGAATCACGCGCAGGCGCTGGATCTCCTGCTCGAATTCCTCCGCACCGAACTGCGCGGCGAGACGATCGTCGGTGTCGGGCACCGGGTGGTGCACGGTGGCCTCGAGTTCATGGCACCCACGCGGATCGACGCCGGCATCCTCGAGCGCTTGCGGCGTTACGAGCCGCTCGCTCCGCTGCATCAGCCGCACAACCTGGCCGCCATCCGGCTCATGCTCGAGCGGCTCCCCGGGGTGCCCGAGGTCGCATGCTTCGATACTGCGTTCCACCGCACGGTCCCCGAGGTGGCGCAGCTCTTCGCACTGCCGCCGCGTTTCGCCGCTGCGGGCATTCGGCGCTACGGATTCCACGGCCTGTCGTACGAGTACGTCGCCTCGGTGCTGCCGGCGCTCGATGCGCAGGCCGCGGCCGGGCGCACGGTCGTGTTCCACCTCGGCAACGGGTCGAGCATGTGCGCCCTGGAAGGCGGGCGCAGCGTGGCGACCACGATGGGATTCACTGCGGTGGACGGCCTGCCGATGGGAACGCGCACCGGCGCGATGGATCCCGGCGTGCTGCTCTTCATGTTCGACGAACTCGGCATGAGCGTGCGCGAGGTGGAGCGCCTGCTCTACCACGAGTCGGGCCTGCTCGGCATGTCCGGCATCTCGAGCGACGTTCGCGACCTGCTCGCGAGCGACGCGGCTGCGGCGCAGATCGCGCTCGACGTGTTCGTGTACCGGGCCCGCCGTGAGCTCGGCTCGCTGGCGGCGGCGCTCGGCGGACTCGACGCCGTGGTCTTCACGGCAGGCATCGGCGAGAACCAGCCGGAGATCCGGCGCCGGATCTGCCGGGACGCGGCCTGGCTCGGACTCGAACTCGACGACGTGGCCAACGCAGCGCACGGTCCGCGGATCAGCGCCGCAGGCAGCCGGGTCTCGGCCTGGGTAGTGCCCACGGACGAGGAGACGATGATCGCCCGGCACGTCGATCGGCTGCTGCGGTGAACGCGGTACGCGCCATTCTCGGTCTGGTGCCGAGCGGCTAAACTTGCAGTCCCGGCGTCCTGCCGGACCCGCCGCTCCCGAGGATCCGCCATGGCCGTCACCTTTGCCGCCACTCAGTTCGCCTGCTCCGGGAATGCCTCCGAGAATCTCGATCGCGCGGAGCGCCTCGTGCGGGCGGCGGCGGGGCGCGGCGCCCAGGTCATCCTGCTGCAGGAGCTGTTCGAGACGCCGTATTTCTGCAAGGACCACCTGGCGAGCCACTTCGAGCTCGCCCGCCCGGTGGCCGGCAACGCGGTGCTGGAGCGCTTCCGGGCGCTGGCGCGCGAACTGCAGGTGGTGCTGCCATACAGCTTCTTCGAGCGCGCCAACAACGCGTACTTCAACTCGCTCGCCATGATCGACGCCGACGGCGCGCTGCTCGGCGTCTACCGCAAGTCGCACATCCCGGAGGGCCCGGGCTACCACGAGAAGTACTACTTCTCGCCGGGAGACACGGGGTTCCGCGTCTGGCCGACGCGTTACGGCGTGCTCGGCGTCGGCATCTGCTGGGACCAGTGGTTCCCCGAGGCCGCGCGCTGCATGGCGCTGATGGGCGCAGAAGCGCTGCTCTACCCGACGGCCATCGGCTCCGAGCCGCACGACGCGAGCATCGACTCGCGCGACCACTGGCAGCGCTGCATGCAGGGTCACGCGGCGGCGAACGTCATGCCGTTGATCGCCTCGAACCGCGTCGGCATCGAGCGCGGCCAGAAGTACGAGATGACGTTCTACGGATCGTCGTTCATCGCCGACCCGGCCGGCGCGAAGGTGGCGGAAGCCGACCGCAGCAGCGAAGCGATCCTCACCGCCACGTTCGATCTCGACGCGATCCGTGCCCAGCGCCACGCGTGGGGCGTGTTCCGCGACCGCCGGCCGGAGCTCTACGGGCCGATCATGACGCTCGACGGCTCGGGCGAACTCTGACGGTCGTGACCCGGCCTGCCGCGAGGGTCGTTTCGCTCGGCGCTCCGGCGCTGCGCGGCCCGGTCGCGTGCATCGACCTCGAGACGACGGGCGGCATGGCCGTGCACCACCGCATCATCGAGGTGGGCATCGTGCTGCTCGAGGACGGCGAGATCGTCGAGGAGTGGAGCAGCCTGGTGAATCCGGGCGTGCGCATCCCGTCCTCGATCGAGGATTTCACCGGCATCAGCAACGAGATGGCCGCCGACGCGCCCGCATTCGCAGACGTGCGTGCCGAGGTGCGCAGGCGACTCGACGGGCGGCTGTTCGTCGCCCACAACGCGCGGTTCGATTACGGCTTCGTGCGCAACGAGTTCCGCCGGCTCGGCGAGAAGTTCTCGGCTCCCGTGCTGTGCACTGTGCGCCTGTCACGGGCGCTGTTCCGCGAGCACGCACGCCACAATCTCGACACGCTGATCGAGCGCTACGGGCTTGCCTGCGAGGCGCGGCATCGCGCGCTCGGTGATGCGGCTGTCCTGCCGCCGTTGCTCGCGGCATTCGAGGCAGAGGCCGGCGTCGAACGATTGCAGGAAGCAGCCACGGCGGCGCTCAACGAATCGAGGCTGCCGCCGCACCTGCCGCCCGATCTCGCCGAGGACCTGCCGGAAGGCCCGGGTGTGTACCTGTTCCGCGGGGAAGGCGGTGCGTTGCTGTACGTCGGGAAAAGCCGGAACCTGCGCAGCCGCGTGATCGAGCATTTCGCCGCCGAGCACCGCTCGAGCAAGGAGGCGAAGCTCACGCGCCAGGTCCGTGCGGTCGAGTGGGTCGAGACGGGCGGCGAACTCGGTTCACTGTTGCTCGAATCACGACTGGTGAAAGAGCTCGCGCCGGCGGCGAATCGCCGGTTGCGCAAGCCGGCCAGCCTGCAATGCGTGCACCTGGTGGAACGGGCTGGCGGTGTCGAGGCCTGCGTCGAGCCGCTCGAAGCGCCGGCGGCCGGGGAGGGCGTCGAGCTCTACGGTCCATTCCGCACCGAGCGCGATGCCCGGCGTGCGCTCGAGGGCAAGGCGCGCGAGGCCGGCCTGTGCCTCAAGGTGATGGGCCTCGAGCGCGGCGACGGGTCGTGCTTCGCGTACCAGCTCGGCCGCTGCAAGGGTGCCTGCGTCGGCAAGGAGCCGCGGGCGCTGCACGATGCACGGCTGCGGCTTGCGCTTGCGTCGCTGCGTCTCAAAGCCTGGCCGTTTCCGGGTCCGGTCGGCATCCGCGAGCGCGGACCGATGGGCGAGGGCAGCGTGCTGCACGTCCTGGACCAGTGGCGGCACCTCGGCACCGCCGCGACCGACACGGAGGTGGCGGCGTTACTGGAGCGCTGCGCCGAAGCCGCTTTCGATCCCGATGCCTACCGCATCATCGCGCGCTGCCTCGAGCGGCTGCATCCGCGCGACCTCGTGATGCTGGGCCAAGGCCGGAGATGACCCATGTCCGTTGACCCGGGACAAGCGTTCGAGTTCTTCGCGGCGTGCCCGCGGCACGTGCCCGAGCTGCTGGGCGGCGAGCTGCGCGCGCTCGGCCTGAACGTCACCCGCGAGCACCCCGCCGGCGTGAGCTTCAGCGGTCCGCTCCGTGACGGCTACCTCGCCTGTCTCGCGTCACGCACGGCGAGCCGCGTGCTGCTCGTGCTCGGCACCGTGCCGGTGGACACGCCCGAGGCGATGTACGGTGCGATCCGCGACCTGCCCTGGGAGGATCACCTCGCGCCGGAGGGCACGCTTGCGATCGACGTCGTGGGGCAGGGGCCCGCGTGGTTGCGTCACTCGCAGTTCGCGGCACAGAAGGCGAAGGACGCCATCGTCGACCGCTTCCGCGAGCGGAGCGGCGCGCGCCCGTCGGTCGATCTCGGCAGCCCGGACCTGCGCCTCAACCTGAGCTTCATGCGCCAGCGCGCCTCGCTCGCCATCGACCTGAGCGGCGAGCCGCTGCACCGTCGCGGCTATCGTCAATCGGGCGTGGAGGCACCGCTCAAGGAAAATCTCGCCGCCGCGCTGCTGTTGCGCTGCGGCTGGCCCGCGATCGCGGCGGAGGGTGGCGGGTTCGCCGACCCGATGTGCGGCTCGGGCACGCTGGTGATCGAAGCGGCCCTCATGGCCGCCGATGTCGCGCCGGGATTGTTGCGGCGCAGGTTCGGTTTCGAGCGCTGGCGGCAGCACCGTCCGGAAACGTGGGAGGAATTGCGCGGCGAAGCGCTCGCCCGGCGCCGTCCAGAGGTGGTGAGTCCAGGCCGATTCCGTGGTTACGACCGTGACCAGAGCGCCATCCGCGCCGCGCTGGCCAACTCAGGACGCTGCGGCGTTGGCGACCACATCGTCTTCGAGCGGCGTGAACTCGCGCGGTGCCCGAGAGCCAGCGAGCCGCAGGGCCTCGTGCTGGTCAATCCGCCGTACGGTGTGCGCCTCGAGGAGGTCGCGTCGCTCGAGCCCACCTATGCGTTGCTGGGCACCAAGCTGATGGAGTGCTTCCCGGGCTGGGAGGCCGGTGTGTTCACCGGCCATCCGCCGCTCGGGCGTGCGCTGCGCCTGCGCGCGTACCGGTCGCACACGTTCTTCAACGGGCCGATCGAGTGCCGGCTGCTGCGCTTCGAGCTGCAGCCCGCCACGGTCGAGCCCGATCCCGAGACGGTGCGCCGTAACCGGCTCGAGGCGGCACGGGCCCGGCCAGGCGCCGCGATGTTCGGCAACCGGTTGCGCAAGAACCTCGCCCGGCTCGAGGCGTGGGCGAAGCGCGCCGGCGTGGCGTGCTTCCGCGTGTACGACGCCGACATGCCGGAGTATTCCTTCGCGATCGACCTGTATGGCAACGACGAGCGCTGGGCGTACGTCCAGGAGTACGCCGCGCCGGCCTCGGTTGACCAGGATGCAGCGCGCAGCAGGCGCGACGAAGTGCTCGCGGTGCTGTCCGAGATCCTGGGGTTGCCCGAGGAGCGGATCGTACTTCGCGTGCGACGGAGGCAGAAAGGCGGTGACCAGTACGAGAAAGTCGGCGAGGACGCGCAGTTCCACGCGGTGCGCGAGGGCGGCTACCGCTTCCTCGTGAACTTCACCGACTACCTCGACACTGGCCTGTTCCTCGACCACCGCATCACGCGGCAGCGAGTCGGTGAGCTTGCCGCAGGCCGCTCGTTCCTGAACCTGTTCGCCTATACGGGTACGGCGACCGTGTACGCCGCGGGTGCGGGCGCTACGGCGTCGACGACCGTGGACATGTCGCGCACCTACCTCGACTGGGCGAAGCGCAACCTCGCGCTGAATGGCCTCGCCGGCCCGCAGCACGGTTTCGTGCAGGCC
>JAGVUU010000267.1 GCA_019136105.1 Gammaproteobacteria bacterium | reverse complement strand
CGGGCGAGCACGTCGTGCAGTTCAGCCAGCGAGCCCTCGACCGGCGCAGCCGGCTGCGCGTAGTCGAGCGGTTGCCGGGCACCGGCCGATGATCAGCCTCGCCGGCCGCGACATCCTGCACGCGTGGGGCAAGTTCGTGCTCACCGGTGCCGGGCTCGGCCTGCTGATAGGCGTGACGCTCACCATGGCCGGTGTGTATCGCGGCATGGTGGACGATGCGAAGGTCCTGCTCGACAACAGCGGGGCCGACCTGTGGGTCGTGCAGCAGGACACCCTCGGTCCCTACGCGGAGTCGTCGAGCCTCTATGACGATGCGTGGCGCGGCCTCCTCGGCATGTCTGGTGTCGCGCGGGCCGCCAGCGTCACGTACCTCACCATGCAGGTGCGTGCGGGCGAACGCGACGTGCGGGCCATGGTGGTAGGCGTGGTGCCGGGCGGGCCCGGCGAGCCTGGCCAGCCGCGGTTCCTGGCCGCGGGGCGCCACTTGACGCGCGGCCATTACGAAGCCGTGGCGGACCTGGCCACGGGATTCGCGCTCGGGCAGCGCATCCGCATCCGCCGCAACGACTACACGGTGGTGGGCCTCACGCGACGCATGGTGTCCTCGGGCGGCGACCCGATGGTGTTCATCCCGCTGAAGGATGCGCAGGAAGCCCAGTTCCTCAAGGACAACGACGCGATCGTCGCGCAACGCCGCCGCACGCTGGCCAATCCTGCCCTCAACCCGCCTGGCGCCCCCGGTGTCGCGCAGGCAGTGCTCGGCCTGCAGTCGACCAACCCTTACGTCAACGCCGTGCTGCTGCAGGTGGCGCGAGGCCACGACCCTGCCGACGTTGCCGCCTCGATCCGCCGCTGGAAGCGCTACGAGGTGTACACGCGCCTGCAGATGGAAGGCATCCTGGTCGGCAAGCTGATCGCCACCTCGGCACGCCAGATCGGCATGTTCCTCGTGATCCTGGCGATCGTCAGCGCGGCAATCGTCGCGTTCATCATCTACACGCTCACGCTCGGCAAGATCCGCGAGATCGCGGTGCTCAAGCTGATCGGCACCCGCAATCGCACCATCGCAGGCATGATCCTGCAGCAAGCTGTGGGCCTCGGGCTGATCGGATTCGTCGTGGGCAAGGTCGCGGCGACGTTCTGGGCGCCCGTCTTCCCCAAGCACGTGCTGCTCGAGCCCGGGGATGCCTTGCGCGGCTTCGTGGTGGTGGTGGTGATCTGCGTCCTCGCCAGCCTGCTCGCGATCCACGCGGCCCTCAAGGTCGATCCGGCGGAGGCGATCGGTGGCTGACTCCGGGTTGCAGGGCATCCGCATCACCGGCCTGCGCAAGCGCTACGGATCCGGAGACACCGCCGTGGACGCACTGAAGGGTGTCGACCTGTCCGTCGCGCCGGGCGAAGTGATCGGGCTGGTCGGGCCTTCCGGGTCGGGCAAGTCCACGTTGCTCAAGTGCCTCGGTGCGGTCATCGAGCCGACCAGCGGCAGCATGTACCTTGGCGAGGATCTGATCTACGACGATGGCTGGCGCATCCGCGACCTGCGCACGCTGCGCCGCGACCGCATCGGCTTCGTGTTCCAGGCGCCTTACCTGATCCCCTTCCTCGACGTGACCGACAACGTGGCCCTGCTGCCGATGCTCGCCGGCCGGCCGAACGGAGAGGCACGTGCGCGCGCACGGGAATTGCTCGGGGCGCTCGACGTGGGGCATCGGGCCCGCGCCATGCCGGCGCAGCTCTCGGGCGGCGAGCAGCAGCGCGTGGCGATCGCCCGGGCGCTCGCCAATCGCCCGCCCGTGATCCTCGCCGACGAGCCGACGGCGCCACTCGACAGCGAGCGTGCGCTCGCCGTGATCCGCATCCTGAACGAGATGGCACGCCGCTACGAGACCGCCGTCGTCGTCGTCACCCACGACGAAAAGATCATCCCGACGTTCCGCCGCCTGTATCACATCCGTGACGGGCGTACCGAGGAGGTGGCCGGCGAAGGCCGGCCGCTCGAGGTCGTGCGGCATTAGTCGCCGTTGAACACACGCCCCCAGAGGTCATCGACCCGACGCTCGACTTCGCTGTCGAGCACGATCGGTTGGCTCCACGTGCGCGACGTCTCCGCGGGCCACTTGTTGGTCGCGTCGAGACCGAGTTTAGATCCGAGGTTCGGCACCGGGCTCGAGAAGTCGAGGTAGTCGATCGGGGTGTTCTCGACGATCAGCGTGTCGCGCGCCGGATCGACGCGCGTCGATACGGCCCACAGCACCTGCGCCCAGTCGCGCACGTCGATGTCCTCGTCCGTGACGATCACGAACTTGGTGTAGGTGAACTGCCGCAGGTACGACCAGACGCCCATCATCACGCGCCGCGCGTGGCCGGGGTACTGCTTGCGGATACCCACGACAGCGACCCGGTACGAGCAGGCCTCCGGCGGCAGGTAGAAGTCCACGACCTCCGGGAACACCTTGCGGAGGATCGGCACGAACACGTCGTTCAGCGCCATGGCGAGCACCGACGGTTCGTCGTTCGGCGCGCGCCCCATGTAGCTGCCGTGGTAGATGGCGTCGCGCCGCAGCGACATGCGCTCGATCGTGAACACCGGGAATTCGCCCTGCGCGTTGTAGTAGCCGGTGTGGTCGCCGAACGGCCCCTCGACCGCCGTGTCGCCCGGATGGATGAACCCCTCGAGGACGATCTCGGCGCCGGCCGGCGCGTCGAGCCCGGTGAGGCTGCTCTGCCAGATCCGCGTGCGCTCGCCGCGCAGCAGCCCGGCGAACTCGTATTCCGACAGCGTGTCCGGCACCGGCGCCACTGCAGCGAGCATCGTCGCCGGGTCTGCGCCGATGGCCACCAGCACCGGGAACGGCCGGTCGGGATGCGCGGCGCGCCAGTCCGCGTAGTCGAGCGCGCCGCCGCGATGCGGCAGCCAGCGCATGATCACGCGATTGGGGCCGAGCACCTGCTGGCGATAGATGCCGATGTTCTGGCGGTCGTGCCGCTTGCCGCGCGTCACCACCATCGCCATCGTCATGAGCGGCCCGGCGTCGCCCGGCCAGCAGCGCTGGATGGGCAGTTGTGTCACATCGACGTCGCTGCCCGTCAGCACCTCGTCCCGGAACGCCGCGTCGGCCACGCGCCGGGGCGCAACATGCGCCAGTTGTGCGAACTCCGGCCACGCCGTGAGTGCCTGGCGCAGGCTGCTGGGCCAGCGTGGCTCCTTCACGGCTGCGAGCAACTCGCCGAGTTCGCGCAGCGACGACAGCGGCCGGCCGGCCAATGCGGCTTCGATGCGTGCGCGATGGCCGAAAAGGTTGCCGAGGAGCGAATGGGACGAGGTGCCGGCGTGCTCGAACAGCAGGGCGGGACCGCCGGCGCGAAGCGTGCGCAGGCAGAAGGCCGTGCTCTCGAGCACGGGATCCACCGGCTCGGTGACGCGCTTGAGTTGCCCGGTCGCCTCGAGCCGGCCGAGAAAGGATCGCAGGTCGTGGTGTGCCATGGGGCGGTCGCCTGGGTGACGCTGCGATCTTCACCCCCGTGCGAGTCGACTGCCCTGACGTGGATCAAGTGGGCGGCGGAGGTGTGCGGCGTGCCGCCAATCGACGAGAATGCCCGCCATGGAGACCGTGATCGACACCGGCCGTCTCGTGCTGAGGCGGTTCACGACGGATGACCTCGACGCCTTCTACGAGCTGGGCTCGCGGCCGGAGATCATCCGCTATGCGCAGGCCACGCCGTTGGCCTCGCGCGAGCAGGCCCTCGAATTCATGAAGGCCGCACCGTTCCACGATTACGCGACCTACGGCTATGGACGCTTTGCCTGCGTCTGGAAGGCGACCGGGGCAGTAATCGGGTTCAGTGGCGTCAAGTACGTGCCGGAGATCGAGGACACCGAACTGGGTTACCGCTTCCTGCCGGAGTTCTGGGGCAGGGGCCTGGCCACGGAGGCGGGCGCGGCGTCGATCGAGTTTGCGCGTTCCACGCTGGGGCTGGGGCGGCTCGTGGCGATGGTGCATCCGGACAACGTGGCGTCCGCCCGCGTCGTCACCAAGCTCGGATTCTCGGTGGAAAAGAAGCTGCGCTATTCGGGGCTGCCCGGCGTCGACATCGACCTGTTCGCGCGCAGCCTGGCTACACCACGTTGCGCCGCCGGAGTTCCTTGAACGCGATCAGCGGAATCAGGATCAGTAGCATCAGGAGGCTGGTCGCGAGCATCTCGAGCCCAGTGCGCTCCCGGAACTCCGCGATGGTCGCGCCGAGCGAATGGCCGTGCACCTTGCCGACGATGAGTTCCTCGACGGCCGACAGGACGATCAGCAGGAGAAAGAACAGCGCGGCCTTGTACGCGACAGATGAGACCAGCGATCGGCGATGTGCGCGACTGCCGACGCCGACGGCCTCCCCGAGCAGGATGAACTTGCCGAGGATCAGTGCCTTGATCGCCGCAAGACCGTGCGGGAGGAAGGCCACGCCTTCCTCCCGCAGCAGCGCGGTCTTGTACAGCAGGATCGCGCCAAAGCAGACGTACAGGTAGGCCGCGACGATCGCGTAATTGCGCAGTTCCTCGCGGGCCCGATCCTTGAGGCTGCCCTCGCTCACTGGTCGGACTTGCCCCGCACGGTGTCGAGGCGCTTGCGCAGCTCTTCTGCCCATTCCCGCAGGATGCGGTCCGCGGCCGCCTTGTTGGTGACGCGGTTCGCCATCTGCGCGAACGCCTCGTCATCCTCCCGGGCATCCATGACCCGGGCCAGGACGGTCTTCGTGGCCGGATCCCAGAGCTCGAGGTAGAGCGTCATCTGGCCCGCCGAGCGCACCACCGTGCGCTCGATCCCAGCGGTCATGATGTCGGGCGCGTTGACCTCGACGTTCAGCAGCGCCGGGCGCAGCAACAGCACGTCGGGTGCGGCGACGTCGACGACCTGGTAGCCACCCTTGTTCTGCAGTTCGTCGACGAACACCTTCTTGAACTCGGCGGCCAGGTCCGTCTTCATGCGCTCGACGTCCTTGTCGCTGACGCGCCCCTCTAGCCCCATGCGGCTCGAGTTGTAGTCTTTCTGCCAGTCCTTCTCGAACTCGACGTAGCAATCGAGGATCGCGACGCGGTCGTATTGCGAGAAGGTGGCGCCCGGCTTGACGTAGACGAGGCGGGTCTTGGTGCTCTTGGTGAGCTGCAGGCCGTCCTCCGTGACCTGCGGCGGGGCGTCCTTGGCCTGCGCGGCCGACACGGAGACGAGCGTGAGCGCGGCAGCCGCGCACGCCACCCAGGCTGACGTACGGACGAGCGTCGTTTTCATGTTGTTCTCTCTATGTCCTGTTGATGGAGACGAACGGGAAGTCTACGGCTTCTGCACCGGCGCTGGATTGACCACGTCGACCGTCACCTTCGGGATGTGCCCGGTGAACTTCGACTTGCGCTCTGACCCTATGGCCTCGACCACGGGGGTGCCGAGGTCGATGCCCACGTCGGCGGTTTCGTCGGCAGAGAAGATGCCCGCTTGGGTGTGCGGGATGCGGCCCTCGCCGACCTTCTCACCGTTCACGAACAACGCGCCGGTGCCACCCTTGCCCGGGCCGCCACCGTCGTAGTCGAACTGGAAGCGCACCGTCGCCTTGCCGGGGGCGAGCGGCTTGCCGGACGTGATGTCGGTTCGCTGCAGGCCCAGGAAGTTGTAGGTGTAACCAGGCACGCCATCCTTGACATAGAGCGACCAGCCGCCGAAGCGGCCGCCCTGCGCGAGGATCGTGCCGTTGCCGCCGCCCTCGGGAACCTCGACTTCGGCCGTGACGGTCTTCGAGCGGTTCTTCACGTTGATGAACACGGCTTCCATCATGCCGGTCATCCCGTCGGCGAGCGTGAGCGACGTGCGGCCGTGCATCAGGTCGGGCCGGCCC
>JAGVUU010000258.1 GCA_019136105.1 Gammaproteobacteria bacterium | reverse complement strand
CATGTCCTCGACCGGCACGATCGTCGAGATCACGCCCTTGTTGCCGTGGCGGCCGGCCATCTTGTCGCCCGGCTGCACGCGGCGCTTCACCGCGAGGTAGACCTTGACCATCTTGAGCACGCCGGGGGCGAGGTCGTCGCCCTGCGTGATCTTCTGGCGCTTGTCCTCGAGGCGGCGCTCGAACTCCTTGCGCTGCTCGCGCATGCGTTCGGCGGTGAGCTCGAGCGCGGCGTTCGCCTCCTCGTCCTCGAGGCGCACCTCGAGCCAGTGCTCGCGCGGGATGTCCGCGAGGTAGTCGGCGGTGACCTTCGAACCGGCCTTGAGCTTGCGCGGGCCGCCCGCGGCCACCTTGCCCACCAGCAGGGACTGCACGCGCGAGAAGAGGTCCTCCTCGAGGATGCGCTGCTGGTCGGCGAGGTCCTTGCGGACCTTCTCGATCTCGGACTTCTCGATCGCCTTGGCGCGCGAGTCCTTCTCGACGCCGTCGCGCGTGAACACGCGCACGTCGATCACCGTGCCGTCCATGCCCGGCGGCACGCGCAGCGAGGTGTCCTTCACGTCGGACGCCTTCTCGCCGAAGATCGCGCGCAGCAGCTTCTCTTCCGGCGTGAGCTGCGTCTCGCCCTTCGGCGTGACCTTGCCCACGAGGATGTCGCCCGCCTTGACCTCGGCGCCGATGAAGGCGATGCCGGCCTCGTCGAGCTTGGCGAGCGCGGCTTCACCGACGTTCGGGATGTCGGCGGTGATTTCCTCGGGCCCGAGCTTGGTGTCGCGGGCGACGCAGGTGAGTTCCTCGATGTGGATCGTCGTGAAGCGGTCCTCCTGGACCACCCGCTCCGAGATCAGGATCGAGTCCTCGAAGTTGTAGCCGTTCCACGGCATGAACGCCACGAGCAGGTTCTGGCCGAGCGCCAGGTCGCCCAGGTCGGTGGACGGGCCGTCGGCCAGCACGTCGCCGCGCGCGATCACATCGCCCGCCTTCACCAGCGGGCGCTGGTTGATGCAGGTGTTCTGGTTCGAACGCGTGTACTTCGTGAGGTTGTAGATGTCGACGCCCGCCTCGCCGGCGGTCGTCTCCGCGTCGTTCACGCGCACCACGATGCGCGAGGCGTCGACGGAATCGACCACGCCGCCACGGCGCGCCACCACGGTGACGCCCGAATCGATCGCCACCGGGCGCTCCATGCCGGTGCCCACCAGCGGCGTCTCGGCGCGCAGCGTCGGCACGGCCTGGCGCTGCATGTTCGAGCCCATCAGCGCGCGGTTCGCGTCGTCGTGCTCGAGGAACGGGATCAGCGAGGCCGCGACCGAGACGATCTGCTTCGGCGAGACGTCCATGAACTGGATCTTGTCCGGCGTCGAGAGCATGAACTCGTTCTGGAAGCGCGAGGACACCAGTTCGTCGGTGAACTCGCCCTTCTTGCCGAGCGACGCGTTGGCCTGCGCGATCACGAACTGCGCCTCGTCGATCGCCGACAGGTAGACGATCTCGTCGGTGACGCGGCCGTTGGCGACCTTGCGGTACGGCGTCTCGAGGAAACCGTAGTCGTTGGTGCGCGCGTAGACCGAGAGCGAGTTGATGAGGCCGATGTTCGGGCCTTCCGGCGTCTCGATCGGGCAGACGCGGCCGTAGTGAGTCGGGTGGACGTCACGGACTTCGAAGCCGGCACGCTCGCGCGTCAGGCCGCCCGGGCCGAGCGCCGAGACGCGCCGCTTGTGCGTGACCTCGGACAGCGGGTTGTTCTGGTCCATGAACTGCGAGAGCTGCGAGGAGCCGAAGAACTCCTTCACCGCGGCCGCCACCGGCTTCGCGTTGATCATGTCCTGCGGCATCAGGCCTTCGCTCTCGGCGATGGTGAGCCGCTCCTTGACGGCGCGCTCGACGCGCACCAGGCCCACGCGGAACGCGTTCTCGGCCATCTCGCCCACGCTGCGCACGCGGCGGTTGCCGAGGTGGTCGATGTCGTCCACCGTGCCGTTGCCGTTGCGGATGTCGATCAGCGTGCGCAGCACGTCGATGATGTCCGACGTGTCGGCGTGCTCCTCGATCAGCGCCTTGGCGAAATCGTCGCCGCGCCGGGTGAAGTGCAGCACGTCGTAGAGGATGCCCGGGCCCTTGACGGCCGTGCGGCCCACGCGGCGGTTGAACTTCATGCGGCCGACGCCCGACAGGTCGTAGCGCTCGGGATTGAAGAACAGGTTCTGGAACAGGTTCTCCGCCGCGTCGCGCGTGGGCGGCTCGCCCGGGCGCATCATGCGGTAGATCTCGACCAGCGCCTCCATGCGGTTCTTGGTCGGGTCGATGCGCAGCGTGTCGGAGATGAACGGGCCGCGGTCGAGGTCGTTCACGTACAGCACGCGGATCTCGGTGATCCCGGCCTGCACGAGCTTGGCGACGCTCGCGGCGGCGAGGATCTCGTTGGCCTTGGCCAGGATCTCGCCGGTCTCGGTGTTGACGACGTCGTGCGCGAGCACCTTGCCGACGAGGTAGTCGGCCGGCACCGGCAGGCGGTCGACGCCCGCGTCCTCGAGCTGGCGGACGTGGCGCGCCGTGATGCGGCGGCCTTCCTCGACCACCACCTTGTCCCCGACGCGGATCTCGAAGCTCGCCGTCTCGCCGCGCAGGCGCTGCGGCACGAGCGCCAGCTCGACGCCGGTCGGCGAGAGGTAGAAGGTGTTCTTCTCGAAGAACAGGTCGAGCATCTGCTCGTCGCTGTAGCCGAGCGCGCGCAGCAGGATGGTGACCGGCAGCTTGCGGCGGCGGTCGATGCGCGCGAACACGCAGTCCTTGGCATCGAACTCGAAGTCGAGCCAGGAGCCGCGGTAGGGGATGACGCGCGCCGAGAACAGCAGCTTGCCCGAGCTGTGGGTCTTGCCGCGGTCGTGGTCGAAGAACACGCCGGGGCTGCGGTGCAACTGCGACACGATGACGCGCTCGGTGCCGTTCACGACGAACGTGCCGTTGTCGGTCATGAGCGGCAACTCGCCCAGGTAGACCTCCTGCTCGCGGATGTCCTTGACGGGCTTCTTGGCGCCCGGGGCTTCCTTGTCGAGCACGACGAGGCGCACCTTGACGCGCAGCGGAGCGGCGTAGGTCAGGCCGCGGAGCTGGCACTCCTTCACGTCGAACACGGGCTCGCCCAGGCGGTAGCTCACGTACTCGAGGATCGCGTTGCCGGAGTAGCTCACGATCGGGAACACGCTGCGGAACGCCGCGTGCAGGCCGATGTCGTCGCGGCGGTCCTCGGCGGCGTCCGCCTGCAGGAACTTGCGGTAGGAGTCGAGCTGGATGGCGAGCAGGTAAGGCACCTCGAGGATGCTCGACCGCTTGCCGAAATCCTTGCGGATACGCTTCTTCTCGGTGAAGGAATATGCCATTGCGATCACCCTCTACACGGCCGCGTGCGCGGCCAGGTCAGCTCGACGCCAAAAAAAGTTCAGGGACGGGCGAGCCGGCCGGCGGGATTCCCCGCCAGCCGGCCTGCCTCTGCCACGGGCACGAAGCCCGCGCATCGCGGTTACTTGATCTCCGCAGCTGCGCCGGCCTCTTCGAGCTTCTTCTTGATGCTGTCGGCGTCGGCCTTCGGAATGCTCTCCTTGACCAGCGAGGGCACGCCCTCGACGAGGTCCTTCGCTTCCTTGAGGCCGAGGCCGGTGATCTCGCGGATCACCTTGATGACGCCGACCTTGTTCGCGCCGAAGCTGGTCATGGTGACGGTGAACTCCGTCTGCTCCTCGGCGGCCGGGGCAGCCGCAGCAGCGGCGCCGCCGGCGGCGACCATCGCGACCGGGGCCGCGGCGGTGACGCCGAACTTGTCTTCCATCATCTTCACGAGGTCGACGATCTCCATCACGGTCATGTTGGAGATTGCGTCGAGGATCTCTTCCTTGCTGGCAGCCATTGTCGTGACTCCTGAAAAAAGTGTTGATTGATACCCGATGTCGAACGGGGCGGCCGCTTACGCGGCGGCCTTCTGGTCCTTGACGGCGGCGATCGTCCGCACGAGCTTCGCGTGAGGCTCGGCGACCGTGCGCACGAACTTGCTGATGGGCGCCTTGAGCACACCCATGAGCTGCGCGATTGCCTGCTCCTTCGTGGGCAGGTCCGCCACCTTCTCGAGGTCCTTCGCCGACAGCACCTTCCCGCCGAGCGACACGAGGGTCGGGACGAGCTGGACGTTGTCCTTCGCGAAAGCCTTGATCAGGCGGGCAGCCGCCCCCGGATCGTCCTCAGAGAAGGCGAGGATCAGCGGGCCCTTGAGCTGGGCACCGACGCACTCGAACTGAGTGCCGGCGACCGCGCGGCGGGCCAGCGTGTTCTTCACCACTCTCATGTAGACGCGGGAGGCACGGGCCTTGGCACGCAGCTCGGTGAGCTTCGCGACCGTCAGCCCCCGGTACTCCGCGGCGACGACGGAATGCGCGCGGGCCGCAACCTCGTTCACCTCGGCGACCAGCGCCTGCTTGTCTTCCAGTCTGAGCGCCATGTGTTCCTCCTGGCCTGAAGATCTTCCGAACAAAAACGCCCGTCCGTGAGCGTTCACCCTTGTAGAGGGCGGGACCTAAAGGCAGTGAGACACTGACTCGGGTACCACCATCTGCGCAGGCGACCATTAAGGGGAGCGCCTCCCCGCCTGCGGTCTTCGATGATGACCGGCCCCTGCTTTGCGCCACCCGTCGGGGGTGCCGCGAGGCCCGAGCCGGCCCTGCATCAAATCGCTGAATCGTTGGCGGGCCCGCGCGCTTACGCGCTCAGGCTCGACTGATCCACCTGCACGCCGGGGCCCATGGTCGAGGACACCGAAATGCGCTTGAGATAGACACCCTTCGCGGCCGCCGGCTTGGCCTTCTGCAGGTCGGCGAGCAGCGCGTGGAGGTTCTCGTGCAGCTTCTGCACGTCGAAGCTGGCCTTGCCGATGGTGCAGTGGATCACGCCCGCCTTGTCCGCGCGGAAGCGGACCTGGCCGGCCTTGGCATTGCGCACCGCGCCCGCGACGTCCGGCGTCACCGTGCCGACCTTGGGGTTCGGCATCAGGCCGCGGGGGCCGAGGATCTGGCCGAGCTGGCCGACGACGCGCATCGCGTCCGGGCTCGCCACGACCACGTCGAAGTTGAGCTCACCGGCCTTCACCTTCTCGGCGAGGTCCTCGAGGCCGACGATGTCGGCGCCGGCTTCGCGCGCGGCGTCGGCATTCTTGCCGGAGGTGAACACGGCGACGCGCACCGACTTGCCCGTGCCGTGCGGCAGCACGGTCGAGCCGCGCACCTGCTGGTCGGACTTCGACGCGTCGATGCCGAGGTTCACGGCGACGTCCACGGCCTCGTCGAACTTGGCGGTGGCGAACTGCTTGACGATGGCGAGCGCCTCGTCGATCGGGAACTGCTTGCCCGGCTGGATCTTCTCCGCCCAGGGCTTCATGCGCTTGGCGACGGCACCCATGATTACACCCCCTCCACGTCGACGCCCATGCTGCGGGCGCTGCCGGCGATCGTGCGGACGGCCGCATCGAGGTCGGCCGCCGTCAGGTCCGGCGTCTTGGTCTTCGCGATTTCCTCGAGCTGCGCGCGGCTGATCTTGCCCACCTTGGCGGTGTTGGGCGTGCCGCTGCCCTTCTCGAGGCCCAGCGCCTTGCGGATCAGCACCGACGCCGGCGGGGTCTTCATGATGAAGGTGAAGCTGCGATCGCTGTACACGGTGATCACCACCGGGATCGGCAGCCCCTTCTCGAGGCTCTGGGTCTGCGCGTTGAACTGCTTGCAGAACTCCATGATGTTGACGCCCTGCTGGCCGAGCGCCGGCCCGATCGGCGGGCTCGGGTTCGCCTGGCCTGCAGGCACCTGCAGCTTGACGTAGCCCTGTACTTTCTTTGCCATCTCTCTCTACCTCTGTGGGTCCAAGCGCCTGCTGCTAGGGCAGGCTCCCC
>JAGVUU010000158.1 GCA_019136105.1 Gammaproteobacteria bacterium | reverse complement strand
CGGCAGCCGCGACCGCAGCAACACGGACAGCGCGGGACCGAGGCTCGCCGCTTCGTCGAGCCGGGTGAGCACGCAATTCGTCGGCGCGAGCACCTGATAGCGCTGCAGCGCCCGTTCGAGCGTCTCGGCCTGGGCGCTCGCCGACATCACCAGGGCCACCTCGATGCCGGAGCCGGGTGCGAGCAGCGGCAGGAGTTCGGACTCGACGCGATCCGACCGCGGTGCGATCCCGGGCGTGTCGACCAGCACCAGCCCCCGGCCGGCGACCCGGCGCAGCAACCGCTGCAGGGCGTCGGGTCCATCGACCGGGTGCGTCGGGACGCCGAGCAGGCGGCCGAGGGCCTGCAATTGCTCGTGCGATCCGAGGCGATCGCCGTCCGCCGACACGAGCGTCAGCTCGCGCGGCCCGCGCTCGAGCACCCAGCGCGTGGCCAGCTTGGCGAGCGTGGTGGTCTTGCCCGCGCCGTTCGGGCCGACCAGCGCCAGCGTGCCTGGCGGCACCGTGGGCTCGCCGGCCGCGGCGGGGATGCCGCGCGCCAGCAGCGCGAGCGGTAGCCGGCTCGACTGCGCCGCGTCGTAGTCTGGCGGCAGCTGGCCGACGATTCCGAGCGCCACGTCCCGGGCGATCCCGATGCGCGCCAGCTCCTCGAGCACGCGGGCCTTGTGCGGTTCGCGGCGGGTGAAATCGTTCCATGCGAGTGCGGCCAGCTGCGTCTCGAGCAACTCGCGCAGGCGGCGCACTTCCGCGCCGAGGTCGCCGCGCTCTTCGGGCACCTCGGGTTGCGATGCCCCGGCCTCGACCGGCTCGCGCACGTCGAGGGGCGGGACAGGTGGCGGCGCCGTTCGCCCGAGCGGAGGCCAGCGGTCCTCCACGTCGAAATCGATCGCGGCGGTCACCTCGACGCCCTCGGCCACGCGACGCGAGCCGAGAATGACCGCGGAGGGACCGAGTTCCGCGCGCACGCGGACCAGGGCCTGCCGCATGTCCGGGGCGAGGTAACGCTGCATCTTCACGTCGACGACCTCCTCTGCCTGCCGCGATCAGCGGCCCACCGCCGCGACCAGCCGCACACGACGGTTGTCCGGAATCTCGTTCCAGGCGAGCACCCGCAGGTTGGGCACGCTCGCGCGGGTGAAGCGCGCGAGCGCGCTGCGCAGCGGGGGCGGCACCAGCAGCACCGCGGGTTCGCCCACGCCGTCCTGCCGTCGCGCGGCGTCCGCAAGCCGTGCCTGCAGGCGCTCGGCGAGGCCAGGCTCGAGCACGGGCGCGCCGGAACCTGCGCTCGTCGACTGCAGCAGCTGTTCGAGCTCCGGCTCGAGGGTGATGACCGGCAGCTCGCTGGTCGCGCCGGCGATGTCCTGCACGATCTGGCGGCCGAGGGCCACGCGCACCTGGCCGAGCAGCACCACCGGGTCCTGCGTGCGCGGCGCGCTTTCGGCCAGTGATTCGACGATCGCGCGCAGGTTGCGGATCGGCACCTGCTCGGCGAGCAGGCCCTGCAGCACGCGCACGACGGTGCCGAGCGGCAGCAGCTTCGGCACCAGGTCCTCGACGAGCCGCGGCGCCGTGCGCGCGAGCCCGTTGAACAGCTGCTGCACCTCCTCGTGCCCGAGCAACTCGTGGGCATGGGTCTGCAGGACGCTGCTCAGGTGCGTGGCGATCACGGTGCTCGGGTCCACGACGGTGTAGCCGAGCGTCTGCGCATGCTCGCGCTGGCCCGGCTCGATCCAGGTGGCCGGCATGCCGAACGCCGGATCCTGCGTCTCCAGGCCCTCGACCCTCCCGAACACACGGCCCGGGTTGATGGCGAGATCGCGGTCTGCATGCACGTTGCCGGCTGCGACCGTCACGCCGCCGAGGCTGATGCGATAGGCGCTGGGCGCCAGCTCGAGGTTGTCGCGGATGTGCACTGCCGGCACCAGGAAGCCGAGGTCCTGTGACAGCTTGCGGCGCGCGCCCTTGATGCGCGCGAGGAGGTCGCCACCCTGGGCGCGATCGACCAGTGGCACGAGGCGGTAGCCGACCTCGAGGCCGACCGGATCCACCGGCTGCACGTCGTCCCAGGTCAGCTCGCGGGCTTCCGGCGCGGCAGGCGCCGACGCGGGCGCCACTTCGGCCACCGCGGCCGGACGCTGGGCGCGCTGCCAGAGGAACCACGCGCCGGCGGCGCAGAGCGCGGCCATGCCGAGGAACGCCACGTTCGGCATGCCCGGGATCAGGCCCATCACGCCGAGGATGCCTGCGGCGACGCCGAGCGCCTTCGGGTTGCCGAGCAGCTGGCTGCGCATCTCGCCGCCCATGTCGAGCGGCCGCGACATGCGGGTGACGATGATCGCCACCGCAGTCGAAAGCAGCAGTGCCGGGATCTGCGCGACCAGCCCGTCGCCGATCGTGAGCAGCGTGTAGAGGCGCAACGCGTCGCCGAACGCCAGGTCGTGGTTGAGCGTGCCGATGGCGAGGCCGCCGACGAGGTTCACCAGCAGGATCAGGATCCCGGCCACGGCGTCGCCGCGCACGAACTTGCTGGCACCGTCCATCGAGCCGTAGAAATCGGCCTCCGAGCGCACCTCGGCGCGGCGCAGGCGCGCCTCGTCCTGGGTGATCAGCCCGGCGCCGAGATCGGCGTCGATGGCCATCTGCTTGCCGGGCATCGCGTCGAGGGTGAACCGGGCACTCACCTCGGAGACGCGGCCCGCACCCTTGGTGACCACGATGAAGTTGATGATGGTCAGGATCAGGAACACGACCGCGCCCACGGCGTAGTCGCCGCCGATCACGAACTCGCCGAACGACTCGATCACGTGCCCCGCGGCCGACGTACCCTGGTGGCCGTGCAGCAGCACCACGCGGGTCGATGCCACATTGAGCGCCAGCCGCAGCAGGGTCGCCAGCAGCAGCACGGTCGGGAAGATGCCGAAGTCGAGCGGGCGTGCGACGTACACGACGGCCATCACCACGATCACCGACAGCGCGATGTTGAAGGTGAAGAGCGCGTCGAGCGCCAGCGGGTGCAGGGGGACGACGACCATCGCCAGCAGCGCGAACAGGAACAGCGGCGCGCCGAGCCCCTGGCGCAGCAGGGCTCGCACGTCGATGCGTTGCGTCGAAGCGTCCATCTCCGCCAGTCACGAGCAAGAAGCGTGCCGTCGGCTGGCGTCGGAATGCCGACGCAGCGCGTTCAGCCGTCCGCAGGCAGGTCGAGGCTGGGAGCCGCGGGCAGCGGGGAGCCGGCCCGGCGGGCCGCCCGCAACTGGTACACGTACGCGAGCACCTGCGCGACCGCCGCGTAGAGGCGCGCCGGGATCTCTTCGCCGAGGTCGCAGGCGGCATGCAGGGCGCGGGCGAGGGGCGGCGCCTCGAGGATCGGCACGCCGTGCTCGGACGCCACCGCGCGGATGCGCGCCGCCACCAGGTCGCGGCCCTTGGCCACGACGACGGGGGCGCGTGATCGCGATTCGTCGTAGCGCAGCGCCACCGCATAGTGCGTCGGGTTGGTGACCACCACGTCGGCCTTCGGCACCTCCTGCATCATGCGGCTGCGCGCGACGGCTTGCTGGCGGGCGCGGATCTTGCCGCGCACCTCGGGGTTACCCTCGTTTTCGCGCAACTCGTCGCGGACTTCCTGGCGCGTCATGCGCAGCGAACGGCGGTGCTGCCACAGCGCGAGCGGTGCGTCGACCGCCGCGATCAGTACCATCGACGCGGCGAGGGCGATGAGCGCCATCCCGGCGAGGCCCATGGCGTGCCCGATCGCGAGCGTGAGCGGCTCCCGGCCGAGCGCCAGCAATTCGTCGGACTGGACCCACAGCACCAGCGCGCCGGCGCCGCCAACCACGGCGAAGCGCGCCAGCGACTTGCCGAGCTCGATCAGCCCGGCGACGGAGAACAGGCGCCGGAACCCGGCCACCGGGTCGAGCCGCTCCCACTTCGGCGCCAGCGCCTCCGAGCTGAAGTTCCAGCCGCCGATCGCCAGCGGTGCAAGCAGCGCCGCCACCAGCATCAGCCCGAACAGCGGCGCGCAGATGAGCAGCGCTTCACCGACCGCGCGCCCGAACGCCAGGGCCGGCATCGACTCGTCGAGCGCCTCGGCCCGCGAGAACGTGAACGCGTCGCGCATCATCGCGAGCAGCTGCCCGCCCACGACGCCGCCGAGTCCGTACAGGCCGGCGCCGGCCGCGAGCAACACCGCCGCAGACGTGAGGTCGCGCGAGCGCGGCACCTCGCCACGCCGCCGCGCATCCTCGATGCGCTTCGGGGTCGCCTGTTCGGTGCGCTGGTCGCGATCCTGCTCCGCCACGGCTCAGCCCGCCGCGCCCAGCCTGCCGAGCAGCGCGAACGCGGCATCGATCAGCTCGACGAATCCCGTCTGCACGGCAGGCAGGCCAAACAGGACGATGAGCAAGCCGAAGATGATCATCGCCGGGAAACCGACGGCGAACAGGTTGAGCGTCGGCGCCGCGCGGCTCACGACGCCGAACGCCAGGTTGGCGACCAGCAGGGCCGTCATGCCGGGCAGGGCGACGCGCAGGGCGCCCGCGAAGAGTTGCGTGCCCCAGGCCGCGACCGTCCACCACGTCTCGGCTGCTGGCGCGGCCGTGACCGGCAGGCGCCGGAAACCCTCGACCAGGGTCGCGATCAGTGCGACGTGCCCGTCGAGCGCGAGGAAGGTGAGCGTCACGAGCACCATGTAGAACTGGCCGAGCACCGCCGTGCCCGTGCCGCGCAGCGGGTCGACGTTGAACGCGAACCCGAGGCCCATGCCGTTCGCGAGCAGCTGCCCACCCATGGCAAGCGCGTCGAACGCCACCATCAGCACGAAGCCGGTGGCCGCGCCGATCAGCACCTGGTGGACGGTGATCACCACGCCCTCCACCGAAAGCGGCTTGACGGGAACCGGCGGCAGGAGCGGCAGCACGAGCGCGGTCACGGCGACCGCGAGCAGCAGGCGCGCGCGCGCGGGCACGAATCGCGCGCCGAAGATCGGCGCAACCATCAGGCAGGCGCCGATGCGGACGAACGGGAAGAACGCGTGCGCGACCCAGGCCTCGAGCTGTCCGGGCGCGAGGGCGAGCACGGCGCGTCAGCCGACCAGCGAAGGGATGCTGGTGATCAGGTCGCGCGTGTACCCCACCAGCACCTTGAGCATCCACGGCCCGGCCAGCGCGAGCGCGGCCGCGACGCCGAGCAGCTTCGGAATGAACGACAGCGTCATCTCGTTGATCTGCGTCGCCGCCTGGAACACGCCGACCAGCAGGCCGACCGCCAGCGCGGCGAGCAGCAGCGGCGCCGACAGCAGCAGCGTGACTTCGAGCGCGTGGCGGCCGATGGTGAGCACGGATTCGGGGGTCATCGGTAGAAACTCGCGGCCAGCGAACCCATGACCAGCGACCAGCCGTCCACCAGCACGAACAGCATGATCTTGAAGGGCAGCGAGATGAGCACGGGCGACAGCATCATCATGCCCATCGACATGAGCACGCTCGCGACCACGAGGTCGATGATCACGAACGGAATGAACAGCAGGAAGCCGATCTGGAACGCGGTCTTCAGCTCGCTGGTGACGAACGACGGCACCAGCACGCTGAGCGGCACGTCCTCCGGGCGCTCGTACCCCTCGCCGCCGGCGATGGCGACGAACGCCGCGATGTCGCGCTCGCGAGTCTGCTCGAGCATGAAGCCCTTGAGTGGCGCGACACCCCTGGCGAGCGCCGTCGTGGTGTCCATCGATCCCGCCATGTACGGCTCGACCGCCTCGGCGCGGATCCGCTCGACGACCGGCGCCATCACGAACAGCGTCAGGAACAGCGCGAGGCCCACGATCACGATGCGCGTGAACGCCGTCATCATGAGCAACGCCGCGGGCAGGAACGTGATCGCGGTCATCAGCGCGAGCAGCTGGATCGTCAGCGTGTAGGTCTGCCCGCCCCCCCGGCGTGGTTTCGACGGTGACCGCCGGGATTCCCGGCGCAGCGGCCCACGCGAGGCCCGGCAGCAGCAATGGCAGCAGCGCGCCCGCCAACTTCGCTGCCCGGCTCACGGCGCGCCGCCTCCCGCGCAGGGCCAGCTCTTGAGCGCCCGCACGCTGCCCGGCGCCACCCCGACCAGCACGCGCTCGCCGCCGACTTCGACGAGCACGACGCGTTCGCGCGGGCCGACGGCGACCTCGGCCACGACCGCGAGCCCCTCGGACGAGCGCGTGCGCTGCAGCCCGCGCACGCGACGCAGCAGCCACGCGGCGGCGAACACCGCGGCGAGCACCAGCAGCAGCGACAACGTCACCTGCGCGAGCCCCGCGGCCGGTGCCGGTGCGGAC
>JAGVUU010000005.1 GCA_019136105.1 Gammaproteobacteria bacterium | reverse complement strand
CGCGGCGTCACGATCATCGGGCCCGCGGAAGGCGAGCAGGCTTGCGGTGAGACCGGCGCGGGCCGCATGGTCGAACCCGCCGAGATCCTCGCGGCGCTGCTGCCGCGCGAGCCAATCAAGGGTGGTGTGCTCGCGGGCCGCAAGGTGCTGGTCACCGCGGGGCCGACGCGCGAGCGCATCGATCCGGTGCGGTTCATCACCAACCGCAGCTCCGGGAAGATGGGTTACGCGGTCGCCGAGGCCGCGCGCGATGCGGGCGCCGAAGTGGTGATCGTGAGCGGCCCGGTGAACGTGCCGACGCCCGCCGGCGTGCGGCGCATCGACGTCGAGACAGCTGAGCAGATGATGGACGCGGTGCGTGCGGAGCTCGCCGGCACCCACATCTTCATCGCCGCGGCTGCCGTGTCCGACTATCGGCCGCTGCAGGCGGCGGCCGAGAAGATCAAGAAAACCAGCGATTCGCTGATGCTCGCGCTGTCGCGCACCACCGACATCCTGGCGACCGTGGCGGCGGGCACGCCGCGGCCGTTCGTCGTCGGCTTCGCGGCCGAGACGCAGAACGTCGAGCGCAACGCGCTCATCAAGCTCGAGGGCAAGCGCCTCGACATGATCGCGGCCAACCAGGTGGGCGACGGGCTCGCATTCGACTGCGATGACAATGCGCTCACCGTGTATTGGCCCGGTGGCAAGCGCGAGTTGGCGCGTGCTGCGAAGCGCGATGTCGCGGCGGGCCTGGTGAACGTGATTGCGGAGCGCCTTGCATCCGGCGAACGCGTGACCGCCACGGCGAACGAAGGAGGCCGCGGCACTGGCAGCGCGGCGGCGCGATGAGCGTCGATCCGCAGCACGTCCTGCAGGTGAAGGTGCTCGACCCGAGGGTCGGCCGGGAATTCCCGCTGCCGCATTACGCCACGCCGGGCTCTGCGGGGCTCGACCTGCGCGCGTGCCTCGATGCGCCGCTCACGATCGCGCCGGGCGAGACGCACCTGATTCCCACCGGGATCGCGATCCACCTCGACGATCCGCAACTCGCGGCGGTGCTGCTGCCGCGTTCAGGACTCGGCCACAAGCACGGCATCGTGCTCGGCAACCTTGTCGGCCTGATCGACTCGGACTACCAGGGCCAGGTGATGGTGTCGTGCTGGAATCGCGGGTCGGCCGCGTTCACGATCGCGCCGGGCGAACGCATCGCGCAAATGGTGATCGTGCCCGTGGTGCAGGTGCGGTTCGAAGTGGTCGAGCAATTCACCGAGAGCCACCGCGGCGCGGGTGGCTTCGGCAGCTCCGGGACTACTTGACGCCCTTCAGTTCCTTGAAGCGCCTGATGTCGGCATCGAACTCGGCGCGCAACTTGTTGCGCTCGGCCGTGTTCTTCGTGAGTTCCTCCTGGTAGACCACCAGCCCGTTCACGGTATTGACCATCTCTTCGGCGAGGTGGTCGGGCACGGGTGGTGCCTTGGGCGAATCGTTGTACGGGCGGAAGCGCTGCACGTCGGTCATCAGGCGTGACTCGCGCTCGCGCAGGTTGGCAATGTACTGCTCCGTCACCCGCGATTGCTGCTCGAGCAGTTCGAGGCGCTGGTCGCGCAGCCGCTCGATGTCGGCGACCGAGAGGTACGTGGCGAGCAGGGTGCGGTCACGCTGCGCAGCGGCCTTGAGCGCGTCTTCCTGGGCCTTCTGGGCCGCGGCTTCTTCCATCGAGCGCCGGCCGGGGATGACGCGCACCACGCGGCCAGTACCGTCGAGCACCTCGATGTCCTGCTCCATGCACGGGGCGGGGATGGCCTGTCCGTACACGAACCGGCCGTTGGCGTCGCGGCAGCGGTAGACCTCCTCGCCCTTGGGGGCCGGGCCCTTATTGGCGGCTGCATCGGCCAGGAACGGCGCGGCGAGCAGCAGGGCTGCCGAAGCGATGATCGTGGCTCGACGGAAGCGGAGTTCGGGTCGCATGGGGCGGATTTTGCTCCCCGGGGGTGCCGGGCGCGTAACAGTACGCACCAGCTTTGTGAACTATGTCAAACCGCGGGCGGGGCTCAGACCCCGTAGCGGTCGCGATAGGCCCGTACGGCTTCGAGCACGGCCTGCTCGCCGCTCGACTCGAGGTGGGCCATCAGGTCGCGCAGGCGCAGCACGCTCACGACCGGCAGCCCGAGCGTCTCCCGCACTTCCTGCACGGCCGAGCGCTCGCCCTGGCCGCGCTCCTCGCGATCGAGCGCGATCAGGACGCCCGCCGGGGTGGCGCCTTGTGCGCGGATGATCTCCACCGACTCGCGGATCGCGGTGCCGGCGGTGATGACGTCGTCCACGATCAGCACGCGTCCCTCGAGCGGCGCGCCGACGATGGTGCCGCCCTCGCCGTGGTCCTTCGCTTCCTTGCGGTTGAACGCAAACGGCAGGTTGCGATTCTCGTGCTCGGCGAGCGCCGCCGCCGTCACGGTGACGAGCGGGATGCCCTTGTAGGCTGGTCCGAACAGCATGTCGAACTCGAGCCCCGACAGCGCCGCCGCCCGCGCGTAATAGCGGCCAAGCCCGCCGATGGCGCGACCGGTGTTGAACAGGCCGGCGTTGAAGAAGTACGGGCTCAGGCGGCCGGACTTCAGCTTGAACTCGCCGAAGCGCAGCACGCCGAGCTCGAGGCAGAGGCGAATGAAATCGGGCTGGTGCATGTGCGTACTTTATACTGCGCCGCCATGCGCATCATCACGCTCAATGCGAATGGCATCCGCTCCGCGGCCCGCAAGGGCTTCTTCGAGTGGCTGCCGGCGCAGGAGGCCGATGTCGTCTGCATCCAGGAGACCAAGGCGCAGGTGGACCAGCTGGCCGACCCGATGTTCCGGCCGCAGGGATACCACAGCTACTACTTCGACGCCGTGAAGAAGGGCTACAGCGGCGTGGCCATCTACTCCCGCCAGAAGCCGCTGGACGTGATCACCGGGTTCGGCTCGCACGAATTCGACGCCGAGGGCCGCTACATCGAGGCGCAGTTCAAGGGCCTGAGCGTAGTGTCGGTGTACCTGCCGTCGGGTTCCTCGAGCGAGGAGCGGCAGCAGGCAAAGTTCCGCTTCCTCGACCAGTTCATGCCGCACCTGAAGTCGCTCAGGCGCCGCAAGCGCGATTACGTGCTGTGCGGCGACTGGAACATCGCCCACAAGGAGATCGACCTCAAGAACTGGCGCTCGAACCAGAAGAACTCCGGGTTCCTGCCCGAGGAGCGTGCCTGGCTCGACGCGCTGTTCGGCGACGAGCGCTACGTGGACGGCTTCCGCGAGGTGGATGAGCGTCCGGAGCAGTACACGTGGTGGTCGAACCGCGGCCAGGCGTGGGCGAAGAACGTCGGGTGGCGCATCGATTACGAGGTGCTGAGCCCGGGCCTCAAGGGCAGCGTACGGTCGGCGTCGATCTACAAGACGCAGCGCTTCTCCGACCACGCGCCGCTCACGATCGATTTCGACCTGTGAGCGAAGCACGCACGTCTGGCGCCGAGGCCGCCGCACCCCGCAAGCCGTGGTGGCGCGGCTGGCTCGACGCGCTCGCCGCCTACAAGCACCCGCGCGTGCTCGCCATGCTGTTCCTCGGCTTCTCGGCTGGCCTGCCGTTCATGCTGGTGTTCTCGACGCTGTCGGCGTGGCTGCGCGAGGTCGGCATCGAGCGCGCCACGATCGGCATGCTGTCGTGGGTCGGCATCATCTACTCGATCAAGTTCTTCTGGGCACCGGTGGTGGACCGGCTGCCGTTGCCGTGGCTGCACCGCCTGCTCGGGCGCCGGCGCAGCTGGATGCTGCTCGCGCAGGTGGGGATCGCGGTCGGCCTGTTCAACATGGCGCACCTGAACCCGGTGGGGCACCTGGGCGCGATGGCGGCGCTCGCGCTACTGGTGGCGTTTTCATCAGCCACGCAGGATATCGCCATCGATGCGTGGCGCATCGAGGCCGTGCCACAGCCGATGCAGGGCGTGATGGCCGCCGCCTACCAGCTCGGCTACCGCATCGCGATCATGGTCGGCAGCGCGGGCGCCCTGTGGATCGCCGCCGACTACGGCTGGATGGCGTCGTACACCGCGATGGCGGCGATGGTGGGTGTCGGCATCCTGACGACGCTCGTGATCGCCGAGCCCGAGCCGCGCGCCGAACGGCAGTCGCTCGCGCAGGAGCAGCGCGTGATCGACTGGCTGGAGCGCAAGGCGCACTGGCCCGATTCGCTCAGGCAGGTGGGCTCGTGGTTCGTGGGCGCGGTGGTGTGCCCGTTCGTCGATTTCTTCACGCGCTACGGCACCAGGCTCGCAGTGCTGATGCTCGCGTTCATCGCGAGCTATCGGCTGACCGACTTCACCATGGGCGTGATGGCGAACCCTTTCTATCTCGACGTGGGTTACACGCTGAAGGAGATCGCGGCGGTCGCGAAACTGTTCGGGCTGGTGTCGTCGATCGTCGGAGTGCTGCTCGGCGGCCTCGCGGTCGCGCGGCTCGGCACGGTGAAGTCGCTCGCGTTCGGCAGCCTCGCGGTCATCGCGTCGAACCTGATGTTCATGACGCTGGCGTTCCAGGATCACCCGAGCATCACCGGGCTCGCGATCGTGGTGAGCGCCGACAACCTCGCGATGGGCATCGCGGGCACGGCGCTGATCGCGTATCTCTCGAGCCTCACCACCGCGTCGTACACGGCCACGCAATACGCGCTGTTCTCGTCGATGTACGCGCTGCCGGGCAAGTTGCTCATGGGCACGTCGGGCTTCGTGGTGGATGCGGTCGGCTACCCGTGGTTCTTCGTGTACACGTCGAGCCTCGGCATCCCTGCGCTCGTGCTGCTGTATTTCATCGTGCGGAATAAATAGGGGACATTCTCCTATTTTTTGGTGGGTCGCCGAAAAATAGGAGAATGTCCCCTATTTATTCCGACGGACGAGTCATGCTGCGTAAACTGATTGGCCTGCTGGCCTTGTCCCTGGCGCTGCCGGCGGTCGCTGACCTGCCTGCCGACCGCTTCGGCCCTGCCGACCTGGCGCGCCTCGCGGATGTGGCGGAGCCCGCGCTCTCGCCGGATGGGGAGCACGTCGCCTACAGCGTGACGACGTCGAACCTCGACGCCGACAAGCGTACGTCCGACCTCTGGCGCGCGCGCTTCGACGGTCGCGAACGCGTCCAGCTCACGCGCACTCCCGAGCACAACGAGTGGCAGCCGCAGTGGGCGCCGGATGGCAGCAGCCTCGCGTTCCTGTCGGACCGCGGCGGCGAGGACGCGACCACGCAAGTGTGGCTGCTGCCGGCGGGCGCCGGCGAAGCTCGCAAGCTCACGGACTTCCCGGCCGGCGTCGAGGACTACGCGTGGTCGCCCGACGGCACGCGCCTCGCGATCATCGCTCGCGACGCGGAGCGTCCGGCGGGCGCCGCGAAGCCGAAGAATCCCGCGCCGATCGTGATCGACCGCTACTGGTTCAAGGAGGATGGCACCGGATACCTGGACGGCCGGCGCCAGCACCTCCATGTGTTCGACATCACCACCGGCAAGTCGGAACTGCTGACGCCGGGCGCGCACGACGAGTACCTGCCGGCGTGGTCACCGGACGGTCGGCAGGTCGCCTACGTGACCAAGCGCGGCGCAGATCCAGACCGGCATTCCAACTGGGACATCTACCTCGTCGAAGCGCGCGCGGGCGCCACTGAGCGTCGGCTGACGACCTTCGAGGGCGGCGACCTCATCCCCGACCTCGAGTCGCGGCCTGCGTGGTCGCCGGATGGCAAGCGCATCGCGTACCTGCGGGGCGGCGAGGACAAGGACCTCTACTACGCGCCGTATCAGCTCGCCGTGGTGGACGTCGCGACCGGGGCCACGACCCTGCCCGCGCCCATCGATCGCTCGTTCGCCAAGCCACGCTGGTCGAAGGACGGGCGCAGCGTGTACGCGCTGATCGAGCAGAGCCGCGTCACGAACCTGTCGCGGGTATCGGTGGCCGACGGTCGCGTCACGCCGCTCACGAGCGGGCCGCGCTTCGACGTGGATTTCGACGTGGCCGGCGAGCGCCT
>JAGVUU010000263.1 GCA_019136105.1 Gammaproteobacteria bacterium | reverse complement strand
TGAGCTTATCGACAGATAGCTTACGGAACATTCCGAGCACATGGTTTACACATTTCCGCATTTGGGGGAGGCCCTCCAGATGCCCTGGAACGAGTGTAAACCGATGGATGAACGCCTCCGTTTCGTCGCCCGCCTGCTCGAAGGCGAGAAGATGGCGCCCCTGTGCCGCGAGTTCGGCATCTCCCGGGTCACCGGCTACAAGATCTTCGACCGGTACAAGGAGTGCGGGCTGGACGGTCTCCACGACCGCAGCAAAGCCCCCTACCGGCAGGCCAACAAGCTGCCGTTCCAGGTCGAGCGGGCGATCCTCGGGATCAAGAAGGAGTACCCGACCTGGGGCGCGCAGAAGATCCGCGACAAGCTGATCCACGACTACCCGATGATCCCGCCGCCCGCGGTGAGTACGATCCACGCCGCGCTCGACCGCAACGGCCTCGTCAAGCGCTATAAACGTCGACGCCACAAGGCCTGCGGCACGCCCCTCACCACCGCCCTGGCGCCCAACGAGCTCTGGTGCGCCGACTACAAGGGCGAGTTCCTGCTCGGCAACCGGCAGTACTGCTATCCCCTCACTGTCACCGATCACCGCACCCGCTACCTGCTCACCTGCGAAGGTCTCGAGTCGACGAAGTCGAAGTTCGCCTTCTCCGTGTTTGAACGCACGTTTCGAGACTTCGGCCTACCCGCTGCGATCCGCACCGACAACGGCGTGCCCTTCGCCGCACCGTGGGCGATGTTCGGACTGTCGCGACTTGCGGTGTGGTGGCTGCGCTTAGGCATCCGCCTGCAGCGCATCAAGCCCGGCAAGCCGCAGCAGAACGGCCGCCACGAGCGCATGCATCTCACACTCAAAAACGAAACGACCAAGCCCGCCGCATTCAACTTCCTGCAGCAGCAGGAGCGGTTCGAGGAGTTCATCCGGGTTTACAACCAGGAGCGACCGCACCAGGCGCTCGGCGGACTGTATCCGGCCGAGATCTATACACCTTCAGCGCGGCCGTACGCGCCGCCTGAGGATCCCGACTACCCGTTCCACGACCGCACCGTGCGCGTCACGCGCTGCGGACGCATCTGCCTCGGCAGTCGCAAGATCAACCTAAGTACGTCGCTGGCGGAGCAGCTGGTGGGCATCCGCGAAGTCGCTGACCAGGTCTGGCAGGTCAGCTTCCTGGAGTACGATCTGGGATACTTCGATCGAGACGAGGACCGGGTGGAGCCCGGTCCCAATCCCTTCGCCCCGGACACAGTGTTAACCATGTGCCCGGAATGAGGTGTAAACCATGTGACCGGAATACACCCGGGAGGGATGGTGGGCCGTGTAGGACTCGAACCTACGACCTACTGATTAAGAGTCAGCAGCTCTACCAACTGAGCTAACGGCCCACGCGAAAGTGGGGTGGACGATGGGATTCGAACCCACGACCTCCTGGACCACAACCAGGAGCTCTAACCAGCTGAGCTACGTCCACCATCGTCCAAACGGTGTTCATTCTACCGCGCCACGTCTCGCGACGTTGGCGCGCCCGGCAGGACTCGAACCTGCGACCCTCGGCTTAGAAGGCCGATGCTCTATCCAGCTGAGCTACGGGCGCATGCGCGGCAGTAGTTTCGCTCATCCGAGTGGTCGGGGCAGAGGGATTCGAACCCCCGACCCTCTGCTCCCAAAGCAGATGCGCTCATCCGAGTGGTCGGGGCAGAGGGATTCGAACCCCCGACCCTCTGCTCCCAAAGCAGATGCGCTACCAGACTGCGCCATGCCCCGCCATGCTCGACCGACCTGCCGTCGTCGCCGGGCTCCCGATCGATGCCGCCATCAGCCGGGGGTCCCGCACGGGAGCGCGAATCATACGGATCGCCCCCCCGAGCGTCAATTTGCACTCGCCGCGGCCTCGTTAGGCAAGGGGCCGCCGTGCGAAAATGAAACTTCAATCAACGGCGGGACCCACGCGCATGGCAGGACAGATCATCGACGGCAAGGCCATCGCGGCCGACATCCGCCGCGAAGTCCGCGAGGCCAGCGACCGCCTCGCCGCCCAGGGCAAGCGCCGGCCGGGCCTTGCCGTGGTCCTGGTCGGCGACGACCCCGCCTCGCACGTGTACGTGCGCAACAAGCGCGCGGCCTGCGAGGAATGCGGCTTCGTCTCGGTGAGCCACGACTTGCCCCACTCCGCCACGCAGACCGAACTGCTGAGCCTCATCGAGCGCCTCAACGCCGACGACGCGATCGACGGCATCCTCGTGCAGGTGCCGCTGCCCGACCACATCGACGAGCGAGCAGTCATCGAGGCCATCGCGCCGGCGAAGGACGTGGACGGTTTCCACCCTTACAACGTGGGCCGCCTCGCCCTGCGCAATCCCCTGATGCGGCCGTGCACCCCCTACGGCGTCATCCGCCTGCTCGAGCGCTGTGGCATCAACCCGAAGGGCATGCACTCCGTCGTGGTCGGCGCGTCGAACCTGGTCGGCCGGCCGATGGCGCTCGAGCTATTGCTCGCGGGAGCGACCGTCACGGTGTGCCACCGCTTCACGCGGGACCTGCGTGCGCACGTCGAGAGTGCCGAGCTGCTGATCGTCGCAGTGGGCAAACCGGGGCTGATCCCGGGCGAGTGGATCAGGCCAGGCGCCGTCGTGGTGGACGTCGGCATCAATCGCATGCCGGACGGCAAGCTGTGCGGCGACGTGCAGTTCGAAGCCGCGCGCGAACGGGCGAGCTGGATCACGCCCGTGCCGGGTGGCGTCGGCCCCATGACCGTCGCCATCCTGATGAAGAATACGCTCGAGTCGGCGCAGCAGCGGCTCTAGCCGCGGCGCCAGAGCGTCTTGCCGCCGGGCTGGTCCTCGAGCAGGACGCCGGCCGCCGCGAGCGCATCGCGGATGCGGTCCGACTCCTTGAAGTTTTTCGCCTTGCGCGCCGCCGCACGCTCCTCGATGAGCCGCTCGATGTCGGCGTCGGTCAGCGACGCGCCCGCTGCTTCACCGGCCGTGCCCGCCGCCGCCACGCCGGACGGCGACTTGAGCGGACGTTTCCGCAGAAATGCCTCGGGCTCCACCTCGAGGATGCCGAGCCGCACACCGAGCGCCTTTAGCTCCGCCGCGCGCGCCGCCGCCACGTCGCTCTGCCCCGCCGCCTTCGCGGTGTTCAGCTCGCGCGCCAGAGACTGCAGCTCGGCCACGGCAATGGGCGTATTGAAATCATCGTCCATCGCCTCGTTGAAGCGCGCGGTGGCGGCGGTCGGCTCGCAGCTTGCCGCCGGCGTCACGCCACGCAGCGCGAGGTAGAGACGCTCGAGGCCTGCATCGGCCTGCTGCAGGCTCTCCGGCGTGTAGTTGATCGGCCCGCGGTAGTGGTTGCCGAGCAGGAAGTAGCGCACGACTTCAGGGTCGCGCACCCACTCGAGCACCTCGCGCACGGTGAAGAAGTTGCCGAGCGACTTCGACATCTTCTCGTCATCGACGCGCACGAAGCCGTTGTGCATCCACAGGTTCACGAACTTCGAGCCGCACGCCGCGCAGGTCTGCGCGATCTCGTTCTCGTGGTGCGGGAACTTGAGGTCCATGCCCCCGCCGTGGATGTCGAAATGCTCCCCGAGCAACTCCACCGACATCGCCGAGCACTCGATGTGCCAGCCCGGGCGGCCCGGGCCCCACGGCGACTCCCACGAGGGCTCGCCCGGCTTGGCGGCCTTCCACAGCACGAAGTCGAGCGGGTCGCGCTTCGACTCGTCCACCTCGATGCGCGCGCCGGCGCGCAGGTCGGCGAGGCGTTTGCCGGAGAGCTGCCCGTACGGCTCGAACTTCGCGACCGCGTAATACACGTCGTTGTTCGGGCCGACGTAGGCGTAACCCTTGTCGATCAGCGCCTGCACCATCGCGACGATCTGCGGCACGTACTCGGTGGCCCGCGGCTCGTGGTCGGCGCGGCGCACGCCGAGCGCCTCGCAGTCCTCGTGGTAGGCGCGGATGAAGCGCTCGGTGAGCGCGGACATCGGCTCGCCGTTCTTCTCGGCGCGCTGGATGATCTTGTCGTCGATGTCGGTGATGTTGCGCACGAACGTGACGCGATAGCCCGACGCCTCGAGGTGCCGGCGCACCACGTCGAACACCACCAGCATGCGGGCGTGACCGAGGTGGCAATAGTCGTACACGGTCACGCCGCACACGTACATGCGCACCTCGCCCGGATGGATCGGCGTGAAGGCTTCCTTGCGGCCGGTCAGCGAGTTGTGGATCTGCAGCATGCTCAGGTTCGCCTCGAATCGGTGTTCATCCGCCCGCCGCGGCGCGCGCGCCTGCAGCGGCAATTCTCTCGGCCACGCGCTCGCTGCCCATCAGGGCCACGAGCGGCGCCAGTTCGGGACCGTGCGTGTGCCCGGTCAGGGCCGCGCGCAACGGCATGTAGAGCGCGGCGCCCTTGCGGGCAGTCGTGCCCCCCACGGCGCGCGTCCAGGACTTGAAGTCGGGCGCGTGCACGCGCCAGGCATCGAGCGCCTGCTCGAAGAACGCGGGACCCGCTGCGCTCACCTCGCGCCCGGCGTCGTCATCGAGCGCGATCGCCGCATCGCACACGATCGCGACCAGCGGCTCGACATCGGCCGGGAACAGCAGGTTGCCGCGAACGGCGGCGACGAACGCCGACCGGCGCCCGGGGTCGCCCACTCGCTCGAGCCGGCCGGACAGCCACTCGAGCAGTTCGGCTTCGGTCGCATGCGTGACCGCCTCGCGCTGCCAATGACGCAACTGCGCCTCGTCGAAGTGCGCCGCCGACTTGCTGCTGCGCCCGAGGTCGAAGTGCTTCGCCATCTCGCCCGTCTCGAGCCAACCCCCGGCCGGGCACGCATGGCCGAGCCGCACGAGGTAGTTGCGGAGCGCACCCGGCAGGTAACCCTGCGCGCGCAGGTCGCCCAGGCTCGCGGCGCCCTCGCGCTTCGACAGCGGGGCCCCGCTCGGCCCCAGCAGCAGCGGCAGGTGCCCGTAACGAGGCACCGGCATCGCGAGCGCCTCGAGCAGCATGACCTGGCGCGGCGTATTGGCGAGGTGATCGTCGCCGCGAAGCACGAGCGTGATGCCCATCTCCGCGTCGTCCACCGCATTGCCGAGGAAGAACGCCACGCTGCCGTCCGCCCGGCGGATGACGAAATCGCCGATGTCGTCGCTCGCGAAGCGCTGCGGCCCGTGGATCAGGTCGTCGAACTCGATGGCCTTTCCTGCCGGCACGCGAAAGCGCAGCGCTGGCCTGGCACCTGCCGCGACGCGACGAGCGGCCTCAGCGGCCGGCAGCGCGGCACACGTGCCCGCATAGCGCGGCGGCCGTCCCGCGGCCAGCTGGGCCTTGCGCGACAGCCTGAGTTCCTCGGGCGAACAGAAGCACGGGTACACGCGGCCCTGCGCCTCGAGCGAATCGATGGCCCGCGCGTAGTACGTACCCCGCTCGCTCTGCCGGTAGGGGCCGTGCACCCCGCCGACGTCCGGGCCTTCCGCCCACTCGAGCCCGAGCCAACGCAGGTCCTCGAGCAGCTTCACGAGCAACGCGTCGTCGCTGCGCTCGGCGTCGGTGTCCTCGATGCGCAGCACCATCCGACCGCCGCTCGCACGGGCGGCGAGGTCGTTGAAGAACGCGGTGCGCGCGTTACCGAGGTGCAGGGCACCGGTCGGGCTCGGGGCAAATCGCGTGACATGGGAAGCGGCCGGCATATCCGCACATGTTACCGGATCGGACCGGCCGGCCTGCGCCCGCGCTGGCCGCGGTGCACCCTGGCACCGTAACATCCGGCCCACTACGGAATGCGGAGATGCCGATGCGTGCCTTGCTCGCCCTGTTACTCACTGCCGTCGCGTGGCCGGCTGCCGGCCAGGGCACGGCGTCGCGCCCACTGCAGGTGCGCTTCGAGACAACGATGGGTGCGTTCACGGTGGCGCTGGACACCGAGCGCGCGCCGTTCAGCGCCGCCAACATCGCGCGCTACGCCGCCGACGGCCACTACGACGGCACCATCTTCCACAGGGTGGTGGCCGGCTTTGCCGTCCAGGGCGGCGGCTTCACCGTGGACGGCACGGAGAAGCCCGCGCGCGATCCGGTCCCGAACGAGTCCGGCAACGGCCTGACCAACCGGCGGGGCACCGTGGCCCTCGCGCGCGGCCCGGATCCGCACAGTGCGGCCGCCGAGTTCTACGTGAACCTCGCCGACAACATCAACCTCGACCCGCGCCCCGACCGCTGGGGCTTCGCCGTGGTCGGCACCGTCGTGCAGGGGATGGACGTCATCGACCGCATCGCTGCCGTGCGTACCGGGGCTCGCGGGCCCTTCCCCCGTGAGACACCGCTCGAGCCGGTCGTGATCAAGCGTGCCGAGGTGCTCGGGCCGGCGAAGTGAAGACCCTCTTCGTCTCCGACCTGCACCTCGACGCCGCGAGCCCCGAGATTGCGCGGCAGTTCCACGCGTTCCTCGAGGGCGAGGCACGCTCGGCCGAGGCGCTCTACATCCTCGGTGACCTGTTCGAGGCATGGCTCGGCGACGACGACCCGGACCCGGCGGCGCGCGCGACGGTCCGTGTCCTGCGCGCACTGACCGACTCCGGTGTGCCGGTGTTCGTGATGCATGGCAACCGCGATTTCCTGATCGGCGAACGCTTCTGCCGCGAGACGGGCGCCGTGCTGCTTCCCGACGGCACGGTCATCGAGTTGTACGGCGAGCGTGCGGTGCTGATGCACGGCGATGCGCTGTGCACCGACGACGCGAGCTACCAGCGCCTGCGGCGCATCGTGCGCAACCCGGTGGTGCGCGGCCTCTTCCGCATCATGACGCTTGACCAGCGGCGCACCCTCGCCGCCCGGATGCGCGCCGGCAGTCGCGCGCACGTCGGCATGACCGCGCCCGAGATCATGGATGTGAACGCCGAGGCCGTGGCGCACGCGTTCCGCGAGGCCGGCGTGCGCACCATGATCCACGGCCATACGCACCGGCCGGCGGTCCATCCGCTCGAGATCGACGGGGCACCGGCGAAACGCATCGTGCTGGGCGACTGGTACACGCAGGGGAGCGTGCTCGAGGTGTCGGCGGGTGGGTTCGAGTTGCGGGCGTTGCCGCGGTAGGCGCCTCTCCGTAGACCGTGCGTCCTTGCCGGGAGACTGGGGGGACAGGGACGCCGTGAACCCATCCGTGGGGGCTCGCACGCGGCGTCCATGCCGCGTGACGCCCTGCCCCCCCAGTCTCCCGGCAAGGACACCCTGCAACAGTGGGCGTCACCAGCGCCAACCAGCGGCCCGACCACACATTCGCCCAACGCCAGTCTGTTTCACGCGTACGCACCGCCATCGTCTCAGCGACGGATTCCGGCTACGCGGGACTCGATGACGGGGCGTCGCGCCGCATGGCCGCGGCGCGCGAGCCTACAGGGACGTATTCACGGCGTCCCCGGCATCGAGTCCCGCGCAGCCGGGAGCCGTCGCCTGCTGCACGACTAGCAGCGCGGATACCTCACGCCGGCGTGCCGGAATGAAACCGGAACTGCGAATCGGGCGCCGTGGCGAGTTCCGCTTCGATCTCGGCCAGTTCACCGAGCCGCGATCCGATGTCGACGCCACCCCGCGCAGCCAGCCTTTGATACAGCCCCGCGTGCCGCGACTCGGCTGCAGCAAGCGAGTCATAGAACTCCGCCAGCGGCGCCGGCAGGCGCTCGATCAGGCCCAGGAACCGCTCATGCGACCGCGCTTCGAT
>JAGVUU010000183.1 GCA_019136105.1 Gammaproteobacteria bacterium | reverse complement strand
CAGGCCCACTCCGTCGGCTGTGAAGTCCCCGTATAGTGTCAGGGGAGTCGTCGGAATGCGCGCGCTCGTACCCAGGGCGAACACGCCGAGGGTCACGCGGTCGCTCGCGCCGAGGCGCTCGAGGAAGACCTTGCTGGCGAAGACCCGTGCATCGGTGGGGTCACTGTCGCCGATGCTGCCGCTCTGGTCGAGCAGCATGGCGGCGGCATACGGGACAGGGGCCTGCGGCGGAACGACCGAGAACGAGGCGAGCGCGGGCGTGGCGCTGGTCGGCGTATAGGGCGCGTCGAAGGCCGCGTCTGTCGGTGAGCGCACGCACTCGGAGGGCGTACCCGCCACCGGCGTGCACGCGATCATCGTGAAATCACTGGCAGCGAGGTTGTTGATCGGGATTCCGGTCTCGTCGATGACCACCAGTTCGAGGAGCACCTGGAGCGACTGGCCGGCGGCCACCGGCGGCGGCGGTACCGTCGGCGGATTGGTCGGCGGCGTGAAGCCACCGCCCGGCGGCGTGAAGCCACCGCCTGGCTGCGTGATGCGGTCGAGCTGGAAACCGACGTTGGCCGTGGCGCTCTCGGCCACGGTGACGTTCTGCGTCGGCTCGGTCTCGTAGCCGTCGGCCGAGATGGCCACTGGCACCGTGCCGGTCGGCACGCCGTTGATCGTGACGGTGCCCGCGGCGTTCGTCGTGCCGCTCAGGGTCTGGCCTTCGACGACGATCTCGACGCGCGCGCTGGGCACGCCGGCGTCGAACGCGTCGCGCGCGGTCGCGGCGACCTGGCCGGTCCGCCGCTGCAAGAGCGCCGTGACGTTGGCCACGCTTCCCCCTGGCACGGTGACGGAGCCCGAATACGGCAGGAACAAGTCGCGCGTCACCTGGATGGTCGCCGCACCGGCCGGCAGGCTGGTGAGCCGCACCGTGCCGTCGGCCGCGGTCGTGCCTGTGCGCGTCACCGTGCCAGCGGTGACAATCACGCTGGCATTGGCGAGGCCAGTGGACGACTGCCTTGCGTCCGCCACCCGGATTGCGACATCACCGGTCTTGGCGTCGCCACCCGATCCACCACCGCAAGCGCCGAGCAGTACGGCGACCAACAGGATCGACACGGTACGAATCGAAGCGGATCGCAGTTGCATGGCGCAACGCTCCTTGTCTGTTAAATCCGGCGTTCGCGATCATGAGCGCGAACGCGTCGAGTCTACCCCAGCGGCGTGACGCAAGTATCTAATTTTTCAGGCAAAGTACTTTACATATTCGCGACGGGTTCAGTCTGCTGGCCGCGCCGGCTCCGTGCTTTCCTCTGCCCGCATCGGCTTGACGGCCTCACCCGCCGCATCCTTCTGCGGCTCGGCCTTCTGCGTGACAGGCACGGCGCCGACCACCACCGGCACGGAGAACGTGCGCGCCTCGGTCTGCACCTGCGTCACCATCTTCGCCACGACGTTGGCGTAGTAGATGCCCGGCGCATCGGCCTGCACCAGCGCCTTCGCGACGTACCGCTCGCCGGCGGTCACCCCTTCGAAGCGGGTCGCGCCGCCGCTCACCACCGTGAGCCCCGGGATCCCGGTCACCTCGACCTCGAGCACGTCGGCCGCGAGCCGCGGCAGCAGCGCCAACTCGATCTCGAACGGCTGACCCACGTCGGGCTTGGCGAGCACGTCGTACTTGAGATCCACCGGGGCGCCGACCTTGCCCGTGACCACGGCATTGGCCATGTGCTTGTCATCCGGCGATTCGGGCGGCGCCGCGGCGCCTTGGGCCGGCGCGCCAGCCGCTGCCGGCGTGCCCGTGGCAGCAGCCTGCTCCTCCTCGCCACGGCCGCAGGCCGCAAGCACGGCAGCCAGCGCGACGACCGCGAGGACGCGGGCAGCGGCACCAGGGCGGAAAGTGTCGTTCATGGCGTTGGATCTCATCCGGTGATGTTGACGGTCATGCAGGTCCGGCCGCGGCGCTCCGACGCAGTCGCGTCCGGGTCGATGTGGCTCCATTCATAGACCTCGAGCACGTGATCGCCAGCGGCGGCAGCGTAGTCGAGCTGCTCGATCCGCGGCGTGCTCGACTCCGCATATGTGGCGCTGCGCCCGCTCGAGACCACGAAATCCGGGTCCGGGACGATCGATCCCGTGCAGTCGGCGTCGGTCGAGGCGCACGTGAGCGTGATGCGGATCGAACGCGCGCTCGGGACATTGAAGCGCAGGAACCGGCGATTGCCGAGCTTGTTGTAGGCGCCTGGCACCACCGTTCCGCTGGCCGTGGTCACGCTGCTCGACGTGCAGAGCCGGGCCGAGCCGCCGAGCGCGATCGGCGCATAGACCGGCAGCACCAGGTCCGACGAGCTGTCCGCCACGCCACTGAACGTCTCGGTGGCCGCATACGGCGTCATGGTCGTCGAGACGATGCCGAGGTTGGTTCCAGCCAGGCCTCGCTCCGCCTCGACGAGCGCGTCCACCTGCGCCACCGGCACTCCCGGACGCTGCTTGAGTGCGGTGATGAACGGGAACAGGGAGGTGAGCGGCACGTCGTTGCGCAGCTCCGTCATGAAGACATTGTGCATCGGGGCGTAGCCGACCGAGACTGTGTCGGACCCGTCGTTCGCGGTGTCGAACAGGTCCCACACGATGCGGTGCACCGACGACTCGCTGTACCAGCCCGGCACGGACGTCGTCGTAGTCTCCACACTGAAATGGAAATCGGTGCCCTGCGCCGTGCCGAAGGAATCACGGTACAGCGGGTCGTTCAGCACCATCGCCGAGAAGGCGTTCGAGTAACCCTCGCTGAACGCCACGCGCATGTCGAGGCGCTCGTTGAGCGAGTGGTCGCCGCCCACTGTGTCGGCGCGGCTCAACGTATCCTCGAGGTAGTGCTGGAACTCGTGCGCGATGATGTGCTGGTCGAACTCGTCGGTGTCGTTGCTCGCAGCACCCAGCACGTAGATGCCCGGCGCGATGCCGACGGTTCTGGTCGGATAGTAGGCCGTGGTGCCGATCTCGCCCCTGGTGACGTCGCCGTCGGTCGGGATGTTCTTCTCGCTCCAGTAGGCATTGAGCGCCGGCAATTGCACGCTGCTGTCACCCTGGGCGATCACGAACTGCACCGCGGAATAGATCGTGTCGAGCACCGCGAACGGCGCGGCCGCACGCACCCCGGTGTAGACGCCCGAGAACCCGCCGCCCCAGCCGGTCGCGGCCTTGAGATTGCGCGTCTGGTTGGTGACGCCCGTGTTGAACGAGCTGCTGTCGAGCACGTACAGCGCGCTGCTGCTGGTGTTGTCGCGGACGCGCACGTCCCAGCTCGCCGGGCGGGCGGCGGCGCCCGTGTGCCGCGTCACCGCCTTGGCGCGCACGATGACGTCGGTGTTGGGCGTGGTCGTGAACGTGTAGTTGCCGTTGGAGTCGGTCGCGGTCGTGGCCAGCACGGCTTGATTCGAAGCCTGCAGCAGTTCGACTTCGATCTCGCGGGCGGGCGCCTCGATGGTTCGCGTGTAGTCGAGGCCGCTACCGAGCACTGTCGAGAATGGCACGCGCTCGAAAGTGATGCGGCCGCTCACCGTGACGCTGGTGGGCGGGGGCCCCGCGGTCGTCGTGATGGTGCGCGTCGTGGTGGCCCGGGCGCCGAAGTTGTCGGTGACGGTCAGCGTGACCGTGAACGTGCCGGCGGCCGTGTAGCTGTGCGAGATCGAGACGCCCGTGCCGGTGGTGTTGTCACCGAAGTTCCAGGCGTAGCTCGCGATCGAGCCGTCCGGGTCGGACGAGGCAGACGCATCGAACGCCACGTTGAGCGGCACCTGACCGGACGTGGGCGTGGCCGTGAACGACGCCGTGGGCGACTGGTTGGAGGTGCCTCCGCCTCCCCCACCGCCGCCGCCACAGGCGGTCAGGGCGAGGCAGGCCAGGCCGACCAGCAAGAAACGCGGTGTGTTTGCCATAAGCTGGCGGCGATGTTACCAGCGAAATTGGGGGACATTCTCCTATTTTCTGCGCTCGAAATTCGGAGAATGTCCCCTAATTTTTCTGCAGCCCGGGCTCGCGCTGCAATCGATGCTCCCATTCGAGCTGCGTCCGGACGATGGTTTCCAGATCGTCGAGGCGCGGTTCCCAGCCGAGCACCGCCCGGATGCGATCGGCCTTCGCCACCAGCGACGGCGGGTCGCCGGCGCGGCGCGGGCTCTCCTCCACCTTGAGCGCCTTGCCGCTCACCCGCTCCACCATGCGCAGCACCTCGCGCACGCTGAAGCCGTGGCCGTAGCCGCAGTTGAGGGTGGCCGAGGCGCCGCCCTTGCGCAGGTAATCGAGCGCACGCAGGTGCGCCGAGGCGAGGTCTTCGACGTGGATGTAATCGCGCACGCCTGTGCCGTCGGGCGTCGGATAGTCGGTGCCGAAAATCTGCAGCCCCGGACGCACGCCCGCGGCGTGCTGGCAGGCCACTTTCACGAGCAGCGTGGCCTGCGGCGCGGTATGGCCCAGCCGTCCGCCCGGGTCGCTGCCCGCCACATTGAAATAGCGCAGCGCCACGTAACGCAGCGCGGACGCCGCTGCGAGGTCGCGCAGCATCCACTCGCTCATCAACTTCGAAAGGCCATAAGGATTGATCGGCGCCGTCGGCGATTGCTCGCTCGCGAGGCCTTCGGCCGGGATGCCATACACCGCCGCCGTGGACGAGAACACGAAGTGCTTCACGCCTGCGCGATCGCAGCACTCGAGCAGGTTGCGCGTGGCGCAGGTGTTGTTGCCGTAGTACTTGAGCGGGTTCGACACTGACTCTGGCACGATGGTGTGTGCCGCGAAGTGCATCACCGTCTCGACCCGGTGCTCTGCGAGCACGCGATTGACCGTCTCGGGATCACCCGTGTTGCCCACGACCAACGGCGCGCCGAGCACGGCGCTGCGATAGCCGGTGGAGAGGTTGTCGAGGACCACGACGCGCTCGCCGCGCTCGACGAGCTGGCGGACGACATGGCTGCCGATGTAACCGGCGCCGCCGGTGACCAGGATGGATTGAGGCATGGGCGGAATGGTATCAGTGCGCCCGCCGCCCGCCTGTGAACCTCCTCGCGCTTGGACCAATGCGGTTGCCGGACCGGCACGGGGCGCCGCGGCCTGCTGGATCGCCGGCTAGACCTGGAGCGGCGGCTCCTCCATGGCCGCCAGCTGCTCGCGCAGGTCGAGCACGTGCTGCTCCCAGTAGCGGGCCTCGCCGAACCAGGGAAACGCCCGCGGAAAGGCCGGATCGTCCCAGCGGCGTGCCAGCCATGCCGCGTAGTGCATCATCCGCAGCGTGCGCAGCGGCTCGATCAGGGCGAGCTCTCCATAGTCGAGGTCCTGGAAATCGCGGTAGCCGTCGAGCAGGTCGCGCAGTTGCCCGCCCCGCTCCTGCTCGTCCCCGGACAGGAGCATCCACAGGTCCTGGATCGCGGGCCCCGTCTGGCAATCGTCGAGGTCAACGAAGTGCGGCCCGGCCTCCGTCCACAGCACGTTGCCCGGGTGGCAATCGCCGTGCAGCCGCAACGCGCGATACGGCGTGGCGGCCGCGAAGCGCTGCTCGATCACCTCGAGCACGTCCTCCACCAGCGAAACATAGGCCGGCTCGAGGTGCGGCGGGATCCAGCCGTCCCCGAGCAGGAAGTCGGCGGTCTCGCGACCCATCGTGCGCCAGTCGAGCCGCGGGCGGTGCCGAAACGGACGCGTCCGCCCGATTGCATGAATGCGCGCGAGGCACCGGCCCATCATGACGCGGTCGTCGCGGCTGCCCAGTTCCGGCCAGTGCCCGCCCTGGCGGCGATAGACCGCGTACCGGAAGCCGCCGATCTCGAACAGCGTGCGCCCGGCGTGGACCTGCGGCGCCACCACCGGCAACTCCGCCCGCTCGAGTTCGAGCGCGAACCCGTGTTCCTCGAGGATCGCGGGCGTGCTCCAGCGGCCGGGGCGATAGAACTTGGCGACCACCGGCTCCGCGGCGTCGCGGCCGACCTGGTACACGCGGTTCTCGTAGCTGTTGAGCGCGAGCACGCGGCCGTCGCGGCGTGAGCGTGGAGTACGGATGCATCGGCGGCCTCGATTCTAAGCGACAATGGCGGCGTGACACGCAGATTCGCACTTCGTCCCCGCTCCCTGAACGGGCTGATCCTGCTCGGCTTCGTCGCCGTCGCCACACCGCTGCTGCTCGGCACGATCAACGCCGCGGTCGAGATGCGCGACCTGTCGCTCGCGAGCGAACGGCTCGTCACCAACGGTGTCGCCGCGACGCAGTACACGCAGGCGATCGTGCGCCAGGTCGCGTCCCTGGAGCGCACCGCCCGCCTCTACCAGATCCTGCGCCGCCCGAGCCTGCTCGAGGCGTTCCAGCAGAATCGCCAGCTGCTCAACGAGACGCTCGACGGCCTCGAGGGTCTGCCCGGCGATCCGGACCGCGCCGCCGTCATTGCCAGCATCCGCAACACGGCAGGGGCGATCGAGACGGGCCTCGCGTCGCCCCAGCCGCGCGTGCTCGCCGATGCCCTGCGACAGTTCACGCCGCTGGCGCGCGACGCGGGGCGGCTCTCGACGCTGGCGAGCCGGCAGACCGACCGCGAGCTGCGCGAACTGCGCGCCGCCACCGAGCGCACGCGCGAGCGCATCCTGTGGCAGTCGGCGGCACTGGTGCCGGTGACGATCGGGCTGATGCTCGCCTTCACGCTGTTCGTCGGCAGGCCCATTCGCCAGATCGACCGGGCCATCGAGGCGATCGGCCACGGGCGCATCAACGAGCCCGTCTCGGTCAAGGGGCCGGCGGACCTGCAGGCGCTCGGCCGGCAACTCGAGTGGCTGCGGGTGCGCCTGGGCGAGATCGAGGACGAACGCAACCGCTTCCTGCGCCACATGTCGCACGAACTGAAGACGCCGCTCGCCAACCTCCGCGAGGGCAACGAACTGCTGCTCGAGGGTGCCGTGGGCGCGCTCAACGAGGAGCAGCGCGAGGTTGCCGCGATCATGCGCGACAACAGCGTGCGGCTGCAGCGGCTGATCGAGAACCTGCTGTCCTACAGCGAGTGGCAGGCGAAGCGCGGCGGCCTCGATCTCACGGAGCTGAACCTGCCCGCCCTGGTGAGCGCTGCCGTGGAGCCGTACCGCCTGCCGATCGCCGCGCGGCACCTGCAGTTCGAGCGTCAGGTGGACGACGTGAGCTTCCGGGGTGACCTCGCGAAGCTGCGGCTCGTGGTGGACAACCTGATCTCGAACGCGGTCAAGTTCTCCCCCGATGGCGGCACGATCGTCGTGCGCGGTCGGCGCGATGGTGACGACGTGCTGATCGAGGTGGCCGACAACGGGCCGGGCGTTCCGGTCGCGGAGCGCCAGCGCATCTTCGAGGCGTTCTATCAGGGCACCACGCCGCACGGCGGGCTTCTGCGCGGCACCGGCATCGGGCTGTCGGTCGTGCACGAATTCGTGCAGGCGCACGGCGGCCGCGTCGAACTGGTGGACGGCGAGTTCCCGGGGGCGCATTTCCGCGTGCGGCTACCAGCACTGTCCGTGAATCCAACTGGGGCGCGATAATGCATCTGCCACGCATGCATACCACTCCACACATTGTCGTCGCTGCCGTCCTGCTCGCCGTCCTCACGGGCTGCTCGGGCCTCGCCGGTCGGACGCGCACCGCGGCCGAGTCGGTCGCGGCCCAGCAGTCGGCCCCGCCGCCGGCCGCGCCGCTTGCGAGCTACCTCGACACGCTTTCGCGCATGGCGCCCGGCGACCCGGCGCGGCAGCAGGCGGAACTCGAGGCGACGCTGGCCGCCGCCCGTCAGTCGCGCGCCTCCGCCGACACACTGCGCTACGCGCTGGCGCTCGGCAGCGCCGGACACGCGAGCAGCAATCCCGTGGAAGCGAGGCGTGTGATCACCGAACTGCTGGCGAGCCCGAATTCGCTCCAGCCGGTCGAGATCGAGTTCGCCAGCGCCTATTTGCGGGAGTTCGACGCGCGAGTGGCCCTGTACGCCGAGCTCGGGCGCCAGCGCGAGTCGGCAGAGCAGCATTTGCGCCAGGCGGACGCTGCCGCCGACCGCCGCATAGAGGCGCTGGCAAGCGAGAACAAGCAGTTGAAACGCGCCCTCGCCGCGGCGGAACGCAAGCTCGAGGCTGTCGCGGAGATGGAGCGATCGCTGCTCGAGCATCCGGTCGATGCGGAGCCCGAGGCGCCGCCAAGGCAATGACCATGAGCCGCACTCGCCGCATCCCGCGCGTGCTCGTCGTTGATGACGACCCGGGGCTGCTGCGACTGCTGACGATCCGGCTGCGCGCGCAGAAGTACGAGGTCGAGCCGGTCTCGAGCGCAACCGACGCGCTCGCGGCGGTGGCGAAGTTTCGCCCCGACCTCGTAATCACCGACCTGCGCATGGCACAAATGGACGGCATCGCGCTGCTCAACGAACTGCAGCGGCGCTGGCCGAGCCTGAACGTGATCATGCTCACCGCGCACGGCACGATTCCCGACGCCGTGAGGGCCACGCAATCGGGCGCCTTCGCCTTCCTCACCAAGCCCGTCGAGAAGGAACAACTGCTCGCGGAAGTGCGACGCGCCCTGAGGACGTCCGGCTACTCGGACACCGCCACCGACGACTGGCGCACCGAGTTCGCGACGCGCAGCCCGCTCCTCGAGGACCGCCTGGACAAGGCGCACCGGCTGGCGGGCACCGATGCCGCTGTCTTCATCGCCGGCGAGGCCGGCACGGGCAAGGAGATGCTGGCGCGAGCGATACATCGCGCCAGCCCGCGGCAGGAGGCGGAACTCGTGTCAGTCGAGTGCGGCACGCTCGACGCGTCCGGCGGGGAACTGCAACTGGAGCGGACCATCGCCGAAGCACGAGGCGGCACCCTGCTGCTGCGGGACCTCGACGGCCTGCCACTGCCACTGCAGACGCGCCTCGCGCGGCTGCTCGACGGCGCCGATGTCCGGGTGATCGCGACGCTGGAGCGGCGGATCGAGGAACTGGCGGTGGACGACGTGACAGGCGAGGCGCGTCTCTCGGCCGACCTGCTCGATCACCTCGACCCTGTGCAGGTCGAGATGCCGCCGCTCGGCAAGCGGCGCGAGGACATCCCGCTGCTCGTCCAGCAGTGCCTCGATGACGTCGCCGCGGAGACCGGCCAGCCGAAGCGCACCTGTTCGCCGGAGGCCATGGAGTTGCTGGCGGCCGCCAAGTGGCCGGGTAACGTCCGGCAGTTGCGGATGGTCGTGCGGCAGGCGGCAACGACCGGCGCCGGAGCCGTCATCACACCGCCACAGATCGAAGAAGCCCAGGGACGCACCACCCAGATGCCGGGCTTCGACGAGGCACGGGATGAGTTCACACGGAGATATCTCGTGCAACTCCTTCAAATCAGTGAAGGAAACGTCAGCCAGGCGGCCCGGCTGGCGAAGCGCAACCGCACGGACTTCTACAAGCTGCTGTCCCGTCACGGCATCGAGCCGGACGAATTCAAACGCTGAAGCCACAAAGAAAAAGGCCCCACCCGGATGGGTGGGGCCTTCGGTTCTGGAACCGACGTCCGACCAGACTAGATCTTGCGACGACGGGCCGCCGAGATGCCCAGCAGGCCGAGGCCGAGCAGGGCGAGCGTGGACGGCTCCGGCAGCGGCTCGTTGCTCGACGAGAAGCTGAAGGTGGTCGGGGTGCCAGCCTGCTGGCCGGTGAAGCGCCAGACGCCGCGTGCGTCGTCATACCCGGTGATGGACAGCGTGCCGTAGCCCGTCAGGTCGAGGGTGAAAGTCGACTGGTTGGCCACCGACACCGTATCCATCAGGAACGAGTAAGTACGGCCACCGAAATCGAACGTCCACAGCAGGACGGGGTTCGGGTTCAGCGCCGGGGCGAACGTGAAATCGAAAAACGTGGCGAGCTGGCCGGCGATCGCGCCAGCCGGCACGCCGGCATAGCTGCCGGACACCGAAGAAACGCGAGCATTGAACTCGGCGTCACCGAAATTGACGCCCGTGGCACCGCCCCAATTGCCAGCCGGGGCCGGGGTCGCGTCGCCAGCGAACGAGATGCCGCCGGTGATCGAGATCGCCTGGGCCGACAGGGAGGCCATCGACAGGCCAACCAGCGCCACCGCCGCGAAAATTGTCTTCTTCATTTGCAACTCTTCCTAGTTTGGTTCTGCGGACGCCGGGGTCCATCCACCGGCGCCGAATACTATGCACGCTGCGTGCCAACAATTTGGGCCAAACAAAATCAATGAGTTAGGCTTGATTCAGTCGCCCTTGATGCACCGCACGTAAAAAAATCCGACGCACCCGGGAAGATCCCTGCGCCTCGGGCCTGGGCCTGCCCGGCAAGACCACG
>JAGVUU010000161.1 GCA_019136105.1 Gammaproteobacteria bacterium | reverse complement strand
AACAGGTCGGTCGGGAACGGCAGCACCGGGATGGCGGCCGTCGGCGCGAACAACGCGGTGAAGGTCTCCGGCGCGGGCTTCGGAAAGTCTTTGTACTCACCGTCCTGCGACGCTTCGCATCCACTGAGCGCAATGCCGACCACCGCTGCGAGTGCCGGCGCGATCAGCCATCTCTTGGCATCTACCATGGTCCTGTATCCCCTAGACAAATTGCTGCGCGTTGGCCCGCGCATGAGTTGAATTTTCCGTCGGTCAGACTACGCTCGGGCGGGGATGCCGCGCAAGAACCCGATGGTCCGTATTAATGCCCGACCTCGTGGGGGTCAGCCGGGCCAGTCTTTTGTGCTCCGCATCATTGGCGGTGAGTGGCGCGGCCGGAAGATCCATTTCCCGGCCGTGCAGGCAATTCGCCCCACCCCCGATCGCGTCCGCGAAACCGTCTTCAACTGGCTGCAGGGCATCACGCCGGGCAGCCGTTGCCTCGACCTGTATGCCGGCAGCGGCGCGCTCGGGCTCGAGGCCTTGTCGCGCGGGGCTCGCGAGGTGGTGTTCGTGGACGTCGAGCCCGCCGTCGTGCGCCACATCGGCGACACGCTGCGCGACCTGGCCTGCGACCGGGGCCGGACGGTCCGGGCGGACGCCGCGGGTTTCCTGGCGCAGTCCGCCACGCCGTTCGACGTGATCTTCCTGGATCCGCCGTTCGCGGCCCCGGTCCTGCCGGACATCTGCCAGCGCATCGAGGCGGGCGGCTGGCTGAAGGAGGGCGGCTTCGTCTACATCGAGGCGCCATCCGCCGCGGGCGAACCGATGCTGCCGCCCGGCTGGACGCTGCTCAAATCCAAGCGCGCGGGCGAGGTGGGCTATCATCTGGCGCGCCGCGACGTGGGCGAAACAACCTGAAACGATGGGGGTCGCATGGGCAGCCGTGCAATGTATCCGGGGACCTTCGACCCCTTCACCAACGGCCACAACGACCTCGTGCGCCGTGCCTGCCGCATCTTCGACCACGTGGTGGTGTCCATCGCCGCCAACCCGAACAAGGCGCCACTCTTTACGCTCGACCAGCGCGTGGACATCGCGAGCCGGGTGCTGGCCGACGTGCCGAACGTCGAGGTCACGGGATACACGGGCCTCACCGTCGATTTCGCGCGCCAGCACGGGCTCAACGTCATCGTGCGCGGGCTGCGCGCCGTGTCCGACTTCGAATTCGAGTTCCAGCTCGCCACCATGAGCCGGCACCTGAACGGTGAGGTCGAGACCGTGTTCCTCACCCCGAGCGAGCAGTTCAGCTTCGTGTCATCCACGCTGATCCGCGAAATCGCGAGCCTCGGCGGCAACGTGCGCGAGTTCGTGCACCCGATCGTGGCCGAGGCGCTCGCCGACCGGTTCGCCAAGCGATGACCGTGGCCGTGCTGCGCCGGCCGGCGGCGCGCTTGGGCGTCGCCCGTGGCGCGTGGTTCCTGTTCGTCGTTGCGCTGCTGTTCGCGTTGCCGGGCCTTGCCGCCCCGGCACCGGGCAAATCCGCGATCGCCTCTGCGCACCCGCTGGCCACCGCGGCCGGCATGGAGATCCTCGCGCGCGGCGGCAACGCCTTCGATGCCGCGGTTGCGGTGAGTGGCGCGCTTGCGGTGGTCGAGCCGAACGGGTCCGGCATGGGCGGTGGCGGGTTCTATTTGCTGCACCGCGCCAATGATGGCAGGCAGGTCGTGGTGGACGCGCGCGAAGTGGCGCCGGCTGCGGCAACGCGCGACATGTACCTCGACGCGTCCGGGAACCCGATCGAGGGGCTCTCCACGCGGCACGCCAAGGCGGCGGGTATCCCGGGCGAGCCCGCCGGCTGGGCGCACCTGGCCGCGAACTATGGTCGCCTGCCGCTCTCGGTCAGCCTCGAGCCCGCGATCCGGCTTGCGCGACAGGGGTACGTGCTCGACGAACGGATGCAGCGCGACTTCGGACGCGTGATCCGGGACGAAGGCCTCGACAAGGCCGCGGATCCGAGCTTCGCGCGCGTGTTCCTCGTGAAGGGCAAGGTTCCGCCGGTGGGTCATCGCATCCAGCAGCCCGAGCTGGCGCGCAGCCTCGAGGTGCTGGCGAAAGGCGGCGCGGATGCGTTCTACCGCGGCCCGTTCGCAAAGAAGCTGGTGGCAGGCGTGCAGTCGCTCGGCGGGATCTGGACGGTGGAGGACCTCGCCGCTTACCGCGTGGTCGAGCGAGAGCCGGTCGTGACGACCTATCGTGGGTTGCGCGTGGTGAGTACGCCGCCGCCTTCGTCCGGCGGTGTGTGGCTCGCCAGCGTGCTCAACGTGCTCTCGGGTTACGACCTCGGGCAGTTCGACAGCGTCACCCGCAAGCACCTGATCCTCGAGGCGATGCGGCGCGCGCACCGCGACCGGGCGCAGTACCTCGGCGACCCGGCGTTCACCGACGTGCCGGTGCGCCTGCTCACGAGCCCCGATTACGCCGCGGGCCTGCGCGCGTCGATCCGCACCGACAAGGCGACGCCGAGCGACCTGCTGCCGGGTTACGTGCAGGCCGGCGGGCAGGGCGCGCACACCACGCACTTCTCGGTGCTCGATGCCGAGGGCAACCGCGTCGGCGGCACCATCACGCTGAACGGCTGGTTCGGCGCTGGCATCGTCGTGCCGGGCACGGGCATCCTGCTCAACAACCAGATGGACGACTTCGTCATGAAGCCCGGCGTGCCGAACATGTACGGCCTCGTCGGCGCGGAGGCGAACGCGATCGCGCCGGGCAAGCGGCCGCTGTCGAGCATGTCGCCCACGTTCGTCGAGGGCGAACGCGGCGTTGCAGTCATGGGCACGCCCGGCGGCAGCTACATCCCGAGCATGGTGCTGATGGGAATCCTCCACTGGAGTGCGGGCGCGGATGCGCAGGCGATCGTCGCTGCACCGCGGCTGCATCATCAGTACCAGCCCGACCTCGTGTTCATGGAGGCCGGCGCCCTGACGTCCGACGAGCAAGCCGGCCTCGAGCAGCGCGGCCACCGAGTGAACCAGTGGCCTGCGACGATCGGCAACATGCACGTCGTCACCTGGGACCGGGCCACCGGCAAGGTGAATGCGGCCTCCGATCCGCGCTGGGGCGGGGGCGCCACGGTCCACTGAGAATCTCGCCCGACGCGCGCAATTTGCGCGGTGCGGACTGCGGCGGCGTTCGGTGACCATGGCGTCCGGAGGCAAGGACGCCCATGTCGCTGCAGCACTGGCCCGAATCGGAACGCCCACGCGAGAAACTGCTCAAGCTCGGCGCGGCGTCTCTGTCCGAGGCCGAGTTGCTCGCGATCATGCTCCAGACCGGCACGGCCGGGCATTCCGCGATCGACGTTGCCCGTCGGCTGCTGAGCGAGTTCCGCTCGCTGCGTGGCCTGCTCACGGCCGAGCGCCACGCACTGTGCCGCGTGCGCGGCCTCGGTGACGCCAAGTACGCGCTGCTGCAGGCGTCTCTCGAACTGTCGCGCCGGCACTACGCCGAGCTGATGCAGATGGGCCCGGCGCTCGCGAACCCGCGAGCCACGCGCGAGTTCCTGCGTGCGCGACTGCGTGACCGTGACCACGAGGTGTTCTGCTGCCTGTTCCTCGACAACCGGCATCGCGTCATCTGCTTCGACGAGGTGTTCCGCGGCACGATCGACGGCGCGAGCGTGCATCCGCGCGAGGTGGTCAAGCTGGCGCTGGCGCGCAACGCGGCCGCAGTGATCCTCGCGCACAACCACCCGTCGGGCGTCGCCGAGCCGAGCCAGGCGGACGAGTTGATCACCGGCCGGCTGCGCGAGGCGCTGGCGCTCGTGGACATCCGCGTGCTCGACCACATCGTGGTGGGCGACGGGGCGTGTGTCTCCTTCGCGGAGCGGGGGCTAATATGAGTGGACAAAGTCAGGTCAACTCGGTGCCGCCGGACGAACTGGCGGACTTCGAGAGCCGCCAAGGCTGCCATAGCCGGTGACTTGAGGTCAGGGTTCCCTTTGGCGGTGAAAATTCCCTGACGGAACAGGCAGATAGGGGTGGGGCGGTCAGCCCCCGCAGCCCCGGCTGCCGGGCATCGCGTGGCCATCCCGGATCCCCCCTGCCTACACCCCCGAAACTTGCCTCCCGGCCGCTTCGCTGGTATAAAACGCGGCTCGTTTCCGCGGGGACGGCCCTTCCGCCGGCCCCAGCCTTGAGGATCAAGCCATGTCGAGAGTCTGTCAGATCACCGGCAAGGGGCCGATGACGGGTAACACCGTCTCCCACGCCAACAATCGCCGCCGCCGCCGCTTCCTGCCGAACCTGCATTCGCAGCGCTTCTGGCTGGAGTCCGAGAAGCGCTGGGTCACCCTGCGCGTGTCGGGCCACGGCATGCGCACCATCGACAAGAAGGGCGTCGAGGCCGTCGTGGCCGAGTTGCGCGCCCAGGGCGTCAAGGTCTGAGCGGGAGCTGAGCCATGCGCGACAAGATCAAGCTGCTGTCGACCGCCGGCACCGGTCACTTCTACACCACGACCAAGAACAAGCGCCTGCACCCCGAGAAGATGGAGGTCAAGAAGTACGACCCCAAGGCTCGGAAGCACGTGACCTACAAGGAAGCCAAGATCAAGTAAGGCCACCGCCTTCCTTCGATCCCGCAAAGAACCCGCCGCCGGCGGGTTTTTTGTTTCTTACTATTCACTATTCGCCAGTCACTATTCACTTCCCTTGCCCGAGCTTCCCGAAGTCGAGACCACCCGCCGCGGCATCCGCAGTGCGTTGCGCGGCCGTCGCATCAGCGAATTCGTGCTGCGCAACCACAAGCTGCGCTGGCCGGTGGACCACAAGCTCGCGCAGGTGCTGCCCGGCCGCCACGTGCGCGACGTGCGCCGCCGCGCGAAATACCTGCTGATCGACCTCGACGGCGGCACGCTCATCGCGCACCTCGGCATGTCGGGCAGCCTGCGCGTGCTGCCCTGCGAGACGCCTTGGCTCAAGCACGACCACTACGAGATCCGCCTCGACAAAGGTAGCTGCCTGCGGTTCAACGATCCGCGCCGCTTCGGCAGCCTGCACTGGGTCACGGGCGACCCGCTCGAGCACCCGCTGCTGGCTGGGCTCGGGCCGGAGCCGCTCGGCGCAGGGTTCGACGGCGCCTACCTCGCCGGCCGGGCGAAGGGACGCAAGGTGGCAGTGAAGCAGTTCCTCATGGACCAGCGCATCGTCGTGGGCGTGGGCAACATCTACGCGTCCGAAGCGCTGTTCCGGGCCGGCATCCACCCGCGCCGGGCCGCGGGCAAGGTGAGCCCGGAGCGCTATGCCCGGCTGGCCGCTGCGGTGCAGGCGGTGCTAGGCGAGGCGATCAAGCAGGGCGGCACCACGCTTCGTGATTACGTCAACGCCGACGGCACCCCGGGTTACTTCCGCCAGAAGCTCTACGTGTACGAGCGCGATGGGCAGCCCTGCCGCAAGTGCCACACCCCGATCCGCAAGCTCGCCCAAGGACAGCGCTCGACGTATTTCTGCCCGTCCTGCCAGAAATGACGGCTGGTTATGGCCTCAGACCGGGATGCCGGACTGCGGCCGATCCCTTTGCGGGCCGGATCGGCGCCGTCCCATAATCGGCCCATGAGCGCCACCACATCGCTGAAGGTCCTGCTCGGCGTCACGGGCGGCATCGCCGCCTACAAGAGTGCCGAACTCGTGCGGCGCCTGCGCGAGCAGGGGGCCGAGGTACAGGTCGTGATGACGGAGGGTGCGCAGCACTTCGTCGGGGTCGCGACGTTCCAGGCGCTCTCGGGACGGCCGGTGCGCACCGACCTGTGGGATCCCGCGGCTGAAGCCGCGATGGGCCACATCGAGCTCGCGCGCTGGGCGGATCGCGTCGTGATCGCGCCAGCGAGCGCAGACTTCCTGGCACGGCTCGCGCACGGGATGGCCAATGACTTGTTGACCACGCTGTGCCTCGCGACCGACGCGCCGATTTCCGTGGCGCCGGCGATGAACCGGTTGATGTGGGCGAATACCGCCACGCAGGCGAACGTCGCGACGCTCCGCGCGCGCGGCGTCACGATCATCGGGCCCGCGGAAGGCGAGCAGGCTTGCGGTGAGACCGGCGCGGGCCGCATGGTCGAACCCGCCGAGATCCTCGCGGCGCTGCTGCCGCGCGAG
>JAGVUU010000278.1 GCA_019136105.1 Gammaproteobacteria bacterium | reverse complement strand
TCCGGAGACCGACCCGGCCACCCCGCTCGCGATCCCGGCGATCCGGGAGACGCGCGTGTCGCCCGAGACCGTCGCCGACCTGATGGTGCAGCGTGGCTACTTCGAGGCGATCACTTACAGCTTCGTCGATCCCGATCTGCAGGCCGTGCTGTGCCCCGGTGAACCGGCGCTCAAGCTCGCCAACCCGATCTCGGCCGACCTGGCCGAGATGCGGGTGTCACTGTGGCCGGGCCTGGTCCGTGCCCTCGTCGAGAACCAGCGCCGGCAACAGCCGCGGGTGCGGCTCTTCGAGCTGGGCCGCAAGTTCCGGCTCGAGGGTGGTGTCCTGACCGAGATCCCGGTGCTGGCGGGCCTGGCGGCGGGGCCTGCATTGGCGGAGCAGTGGGGGGTGCCCGCGGCCGAGGTCGATTTCTTCGATGTGCGCGCCGACCTCGAGGCCCTGTTCCGCGCCACTGGCTCGGCGTCTGCATTCGGTTTCGTGCCCGGCCAGCACCCGGCACTGCATCCCGGCCAGACGGCGCGAATCCTGCGTGATGGAAAGCCCATGGGCTGGCTCGGCCGCCTGCACCCGGAAGTGGCTCGCCGGCTGGAGTTGACATATTCCGCGCTCGTTTTCGAGATCGAGACTGTGTCTGGGTTGGAGGCCGAGGTGCCTCGCTTCGCCGGAATCTCGCGCTTTCCGGCGGTGCGCCGCGATCTGGCGATCCTCGTCGCCGACCCGGTGCCGGTGCAGGCACTGCTCGACACCGTGCGCGCGGGCGCTGGCGCCTTGCTCACGAGCCTCGTGGTATTCGACATATATCGCGGCAAGGGCATCGCTGAAGGTTTCAAAAGCGTCGCGATAGGCTTGAATTTGCAGGATATTTCCCGCACCCTTACCGACGAAGAGATAGATGCCGTCGTGGCGCAGGTCGTGAAAGACCTGGAACGGGAGCACAGCGCCACGATACGAGATAAATAAGCATGGCATTGACCAAGGCAGAAATCGCAGAAGCGTTGTTCGACCAGCTCGGCCTCAACAAGCGTGAGGCCCGGGAACTCGTCGATTTGTTTTTCGAGGAGTTGCGCGCGTCGCTCGCAGCGGGCGAGCAGGTGAAGCTCTCGGGCTTCGGCAACTTCGACCTGCGCAGCAAGAACCAGCGCCCGGGACGCAATCCCAAGACGGGAGAGGAGATCCCCATCAGCGCGCGCCGTGTCGTGACGTTCCGCCCCGGCCAGAAGCTGAAGGCGCGAGTGGAAGCCTATGCTGGAACCGAGCAATAACGACGAACTGCCGGCGATCCCCGGCAAGCGTTATTTCACGATCGGCGAGGTCAGTGATCTCTGCGCCGTGAAGCCGCACGTGCTGCGTTACTGGGAGCAGGAGTTCCCGCAGCTCAAGCCCGTGAAGCGCCGCGGCAACCGCCGCTACTACCAGCGCCAGGACGTGCTCGTCATCCGCCAGATCCGCGCGCTGTTGTACGACCAGGGCTTCACCATCGGCGGCGCGCGCCAGCGCCTCGACGGGGAAGAGGCCCGCGAGGACGTCACGCAAACCCAGCAGATCGTGCGCCAGATGCGCACGGAGCTCGAGGAGCTGCTGAAGACCATGCGAAGGTAGGAAGTGAATGGTGATTCGTGACTGGTGATTGAAGGCCGGCAATGCCGGCCTTCGCGTTTCCAGCCATTCACCATTCACTAGTCACTATTCACTAATCACTATCCGCTATAATTCCCGCCCGGTCGGAGCGTGGCGCAGTCTGGTAGCGCACTTGCATGGGGTGCAAGGGGTCCCGAGTTCGAATCTCGGCGCTCCGACCAGTTCTCTCTTCCCCTGAAACTTTTTCGCGTGGACTGGTCGAATGTTCCGGTGCCGGGCCCGTTTGCCCGCCGGTCACGCCGCAGGGAGACACCGCATGAACGCCCAGGAAACCCGCTCGATCCTCACCATTGCACTGCTGGCCGCTTTTGCGGACGGCATGAAGGACGAGCGTGAGCGCGCTGCCGTCAAGCGCGTGGCCGAGGTGCTGGGCCCCGACGCAGGGTTCGATTTCCCGGCCCTGTATCGCGACGTCTTGCTGACCAAGCCCGAGCTCGCGACCGTCGTCGCGGGCCTGCAGTCGGATGGCGCGCGGCAGCTCGCCTATGAGATGGCCGTGGGCGTGTGCGATGCAGACGGGGCGCAGGGCCCCGCGGAGCGTGAGTTCCTGCAGAAGCTCGCAGCGGCGCTCGGCATCAACGGCGCGGCGGCGGCCGCAGCGAGTGCCCAGGCCGACGAGATTGCCGATGCAGCGTTCGATGCGGAGCCGACCGTGGCTCCGGCCGCGGCTGCTGCAGCTGCGGGTGCTGCGGGCGCAGCGGCCTCGGCTGCAGGGCCGAAGGTCGCGACCGGCACGGTGACCGGCCGCTCGACGATGCCTGACGCAGAAATGGACAAGACGATCCTGAACGCGTCGATCACCAATGCCGCGCTCGAATTGTTGCCCGAGTCGCTCGCGTCGATGGCAATCATCCCGCTGCAGGTCCGGCTCGTATACAAGATCGGCAAGTCCTACGGCTACCCGATGGACATGAGCCACGCCAAGGATTTCATCGCCACGCTCGGTGTCGGCCTCACGGGCCAGTACCTCGAGCAGTTCGGTCGCAAGTTGCTCGGCGGATTGCTCGGAGGCGTCGGCGGCGGGATCGGCCGCACGGTGGGCCGCCAGGTGGCGAGCTCCGGCATGACTTTCGCCACGACGTATGCGATCGGCCGCGTGGCGCAGCGCTACTACGCCGGTGGCCGCACGCTCGATGCGGGGACGCTGAAGCAGACGTTCGCCGGGCTGCTCGACGAGGCGCGCGGACTCGCGCCGCGTTACCGCCAGCAGATCGAACAGAAGGCGTCGACCATCGACGTGCGCAGCCTCACCTCCCTGGTGAAGCAGGTCTGACGATCCGCCGCGCCTACGAGTGCGTGACCGCGTGCCCGCGGTCTGCGTGCTCGAGGTGCGGGATCGAGTTGAACGCCACCAGCCGCGACACCGAGCGTCCCCGGATCAGCTCGGTGATGCCGGTATTGCGCGTCTGCAGGTTGAGCTGGATGGCGGCTTCGGCATCCGCGCCGAGTGTCGCTGCGACGAGGCGACCGATCACGCCGCCGGAGGTCACCACCAGCACCACGTCCGAGTGCTCGAGTTCCGCGCAGGCCGCGTCGGCAGCTGCAACCACACGCTCGCCGAACGTGCGCCACGACTCCATGCCCGCCGGGGCATCCTCGCGCTGCGACCACGCCTGCAGTGCGCTGCGCACGGCCGTGAAATAGCCGCGCCGGTCGCCGGTGGCGCGCAGCGCGCCTTCGTCACCCAGGTGGAATGCCGATAACACGCTTGCGGCGTCGTACTCGTTGAAGCGCGGGTCGACGAGGCGCGGCGGCGCTCCCGGCAGGTGCTGCAGCGTCGTTTCGAGCGTGTGTACCTGGCGCTGCAAGCTGCCGCTCACGACGCGCGCGAAGCGCAGCCCGCGAGCCGCGAAGTGCTGGCCCAGCCAGGCGGATTGCTGCAGGCCGAGTGCAGTCACCGAGTCATAGTGTCCCGTGAAGTCGGGCTGCGCGTGGCGCACGAGGTACAGGTGGGGCATGCGGGAGCGTGGCGGGCGAGGGGCGCGCAGTTTAACCTGTCGCCGCCCGCCGGCTGGCGGGCGCAGCACCGGAGCCGGCAGCAGTGCCTGATCGACCCTCGACGTTCGCCGCCTCGGGCGTTGTCACCCTCACGACCGACTTCGGGCTCAAGGACCCCTTCGTCGGGGTGATGAAAGGCCAACTGGCGGCTCGGTTCCCGGCGGTGCGGATCATCGATCTTACGCACGAGATCCCCGCGCACTGGCCGGCCGAGGCGGGGTTCTGGCTGGCGCGCTCGTTCCGCTATTTCCCGGCGGGCACGGTGCACGTCGCGGTCGTCGATCCGGGCGTCGGCAGCGCGCGGGAAATCGCCGCGATCGAGGCCGATGGCCACCTGTTCCTCGCGCCGGACAACGGCTTGCTGGCGCCAGTGGCCGATGCCGCTGCGGAGGTGACGCTGCGGCACGTAGCGCCCGGCACGCTCGCTCGGCTGGGCATCCATGCGCCGAGTGCCACGTTTCACGGGCGCGACATCTTCGCCCCGCTCGCGGCCGCGTTGGCCGCGGGACGCTTGCAGCCGGACGAACTTGGCAGTCCCGTGGACGAACTGGTGCCCGGCTGGATCGACGAGCCGCAGGTGGCGGCCGGCCAGGTCAACGGCACGGTGGTCACCATCGACCACTTCGGTAACCTCATCACCAACATCGAGCCGTGGCACCTGCGCGGCATCGCCCATCCGGTGCTGCGCGTCGCAGGCCGGGAATTCGCCTTGCGCCGGACATATTCGGACGTGCGGCCCGGCGAGTACCTCGCGCTCGTCAACTCCTTCGGGGTGGTCGAGATTGCCCAGGCGGAGCGCAGCGCGGCAGAGGGGCTGGGGCTCGCGCGAGGTGCGCCGGTCGTGGTCGTGGCGAAGTAAGTCACTGAAAGTAAAGAAAAGAGTCCCTGGCCCCTGCCATTGGGCGGACAGGCGGCTGAGGAGGGTGGCAGGCCGGACCGCGCATCCTTTGCGCCGCAAGATGTAACAGTTGAGAAGCCGCGCGATTCGTATATAGTTCGCAGCCCTGTGCCCGGTATTTCCGGCAGTGCGTTGAAAAGTCAAGGATTTCCAAGGTTCTGAAATGGAACGAGACGGCGAATCATTCGACCTCGACGACGAGTTCGTGGCGGGCGCCGAGGAAGAAGACTACGACCGCTTCATCGACCGCGTTGACCGGCGCAAGCAGGCCGTCAAGCGTGGCAAGGCGGCGTGGAGCAAACTCGAGGACGTGCTTGCCGAGAAACGTCTCCAGAAGGAACTGAAGGACGTTTTCGACGACGTGTGACTTGCTGAATCAGAGCCCCCGGCTCTTCAACCCCGGGTGCGCTCGGGGACCGCTCGATGACCAATCCAACCGACTCCCACTGGGTCGTTCTCAAGTTCGGCGGCACGAGCGTATCGAGCGTCAGCAACTGGAAGAACGTCGCCGCCGTCGTGCGTGCCCGGCTCGATGAAGGGCTGCGCCCCGTCGTCGTCCACTCAGCCCTCTCCGGCATCACCGACCGCCTCGAGCAGTTGCTCGCCAAGGCGCTCGCGGGTGACTGGGAACCGGTGATGGAGCAGATCGAGCGCAGGCACTGCGATCTGTCGCGTGACCTCGGCATCCCCATCAGTCCCGAACTCGAGCACCACTTTGCCGAGCTGCGCAAGATGGCCTCGGGCATCCACCTCATCGGCGAGGTGAGCGACCGGCTGCGCGCGCGTGTGATGTCCACGGGTGAGCTGATGGCGACGCGCATCGGCGCGGCGTACCTCGCCTCCGAAGGCCTCGACGTGCAGTGGCTCGACGCACGCACGCTGCTGCATGCGGAGGAGCGTGCCGGCGCAACTGCGCGGGCCAACTACCTCTCGGCCACCTGCAACTTCGAGCCCGACCCGGCACTGCAGCAGCGACTCGCGCAGGCGGGCAGCGTACTGCTCACGCAGGGTTTCATCGCGAGCGACTCGAAGGGCGAGACCGTGCTGCTCGGCCGCGGCGGCTCCGACACGTCCGGCAGCTACATCGCGGCCAAGCTGCACGCGCGGCGTCTCGAGATCTGGACCGACGTGCCGGGCATGTTCACGGCAAACCCGCGCCAGGTGCCGAACGCGCGCCTGCTCAAGTCGCTCGACTATGACGAGGCGCAGGAGATCGCGTCGAGCGGCGCGAAGGTGCTGCATCCGCGCTGCATCCTGCCGGTGAAGCAGTACTCGATCGCGCTCACGGTGCACGACACGCAGCGTCCCGACCTCAGCGGCACGGTCGTCACCGCCACCGGCGGCGACGGCGGCGCGCGCGTCAAGGCGGTCTGCACCAAGAAGGGCATCACGCTCATCTCGATGGATACGCTCGGGATGTGGCACCAGGTCGGCTTCCTCGCGGACGCCTTCGCGGTGTTCAAGGACCACGGCCTGTCGGTCGACCTCGGCTCGACGCGCGCGCTCTCGAGGCGCTGGTGTCGTCGCTCGGCAAGCTGTGCCGCGTCGAAGTGATCGGCCCGTGTTCCGCGGTGAGCCTCGTCGGCCGCAACATCCGCGCCACTCTGCATCGGCTCGGCGACGCGCTCGAGCTGTTCGAGGAGCAGCGCATCTACCTCGTCACCCAGGCCGCCAACGACCTCAACATCACGTTCGTGGTGGACGAGGAGCAGGGTGACCGGCTGGTGAGCCGCCTGCACGACGTGATCGTGCGCAACAAGCCGTCCGACGAGGTGCTGGGGCCGACCTGGGAGCAGATCCAGGGGCTCGGCCCGGTGCTGCCGCCGAGCGGGCCGCCGTGGTGGCAGGAGCGCCGCGACGAGTTGCAGCGCATCTCGCGCGAGCACGGCTGCGCATATGTGTACGACCGTACCACGATTGAGCAGACGGCACGCCAGCTGCTCGACATGCGGGGCGTCGAGCGCGTCTTCTATGCGATGAAGGCGAACCCTCATCCGGAGATCCTGCGCACCGTCGCCGCGCTGGGCTATGGGTTCGAGTGCGTGTCGCAGGGCGAGTGC
>JAGVUU010000123.1 GCA_019136105.1 Gammaproteobacteria bacterium | reverse complement strand
CGACGTCGCTCAGGTTGCGCATGAGATCGAGGTAGCTCGCGCTCGCCTTGAGGCCGGGATAGGCCTCGGCGATGGCCACCAGCCGTTGCAGTCCCTGGCCGAGGCGGCCCTCGATGCCGGCCAGGGCGGCGGGCGACGACTCCTGCATGCCCCGCGCGCGAAGCGCGGCGACTTCCTCGAGCACTGCTCGCTCGTACCCGGCGTGCTGCTGCACGACCTCGACCAGCTTCGGCACGAGGTCGTGGCGGCGCGCGAGCTGCACGCCCACGTCGCTCCAGGACTGCGCCACGCGGTGGTAGTCGCGCACGAGCAGGTTGTAGCTCGCCGCGCCCCATAGCAGCGCGGCGACGACGACGAGGGCAACGAGGGTAGCGGCGGTCACGCGGGCGATCATAGCGCGTCCACCGCGCAGCGCCGTCAGCCGAAGATCGCGACGCTCTGGTGGCTCACCGAGAACGCGTGGCCGCCCGGGCCCCACAGCACCGAGGTCTGGCTCAGGTAACCGTCGGCGCCGGCCCGCACGTCGGTGCCGATCAGTGACCAGCCGTTGCGGTCGAGCAAGCCAGGATCGCCGATCAGCTCGAGCATCCAGTTGATCGAGGTGGCCGGCGCTGGCTTCTCGAGCATGGAGAGCGCGGGCGTCGGGATGGAGTCGGCGAGCGCGATCAGCGTGTCCTCGGCACTCGCGCCGCTGTCACGCAGGCGCGCGAAGATCGTCGAGTGCGGCTCGTCATGACCGGAGTAGGGCAGCCGGCCGACGCCCCAGCGCAGCTGCAGTTGCTGCAGGAACTCGGGCGTGATTCCGGGGATGTACGGCATGTCGCGCAGCGTCTCGGGATCGGCCTGCACCTCGGGACGCGGAACGTCGAGCAAAATGCGCGACGGGCGTGCGGCTCCGAAGATCGCGACGGTCGTGCAGGCCAACTGGCCGTCCTGCAGCAGGTCGCAGCGTGCGTGCGTCGCCGAGCGGCCGGCACGCAGGAACTCGGCGCGCAGCACGACGGGCGCACCTGCCGCCACCGGCGTGACGAACGTCGTCTGCAGGCTGCGCAACGGCAGTGTCGCCACGTCGCCGTTGCCGGCGCCGAGTGCGTCGGTCAGCGCTCCGCGCATCGCGCGCACGCTCAATGCGACTTGCAGGCCGCCGAACACGGTGCGGCCGTTGGCCCAGGTCCGCGGGATCACGAGGGACCAGCCGTCTCCGTCGCGGCGCAGGGCATCGAGCACTTCGCTGAACGTCGCCATGGCTCCTACCAGGTCAGGTCGTCCGGCACGACGAAGTCCTTGTACGGGTCGTCCTGCGCAGGGGCCGGGGTCGTCGCGGCCGCAGTCGGATCGGCGACGATCGCGTCCGCGTGGCGCTCGCGGATGCGCTCGAGCGACTCGACGGGCACCACGTCGTAGCGGCCGCCGTGGCGCACGATCGCGAGGGTGCCGGCGACGAGGCGCGCGCGCAGCTCGGGCGTGACCTGGATGCGGTGGACCTTCCCCCCGTCCACGAAATTGAAGTAATCGTCACTTTCGGGGCGCAGTACGCGCAGTTGCATGACGAGCTGATGCAGCTCGGCGGCGCGTGCCTTGCGGGCCGCCTTCTCCTGCTGCTTGCGATTGAGCTCCTGGTCGCGCAGCAGCTTGGCCGCCTGGGCCTGCTGCGCGGCCTTCGTGGGCTCGGGCGGCGGTGGCGGGGATGAGCGCTTGCCGCCCTTCGCCTGGCGGTGCCGCTGGTCGCCGGTCGTCCGCTCGGCCTGCTTCGCCTGCTTCTCGGTGACGAGCCCGGCCTTGAGCAGCTGCTCGCGGAGGGACAGGTTCATCGGGGGACCTCGGTCTGGCGGGGTTCGGGGGGCGCGTATCCTAGCAGCTCAAGGCGCCATCACGCCGCAGGTGGGTGGCGCCCAGCCGAGCTGCGCGTGTTGCGCGATCAGCCGGTCGAGGCCCGCAGCGAATTCCGGCGGGAGCGGGGCGGTCCGCCGGGCGTCGAGATCGGCGCCCGTGCTCACGTACTCGAACACGCTCGACAACCGGCCGCGCGTCCGGTTCACGACGAACATCACGCCGTGGAAGCGCTTCACCGTGCGGGCGATGAACCGCCAGTGCACCGTGACCGTGTCGCCCACGTGCAGCTCGTCGAGGTACCAGAGGTGGTGCTCGAGGTCGAACACACCCTGCCGGCGCTCGAGGAACACGCTGGCATCGAGGCCGAACTCGGCGAGCTTCGGCCAGCTGGCCGCATCGTAGAGCTCCAGGTAGTGGCGCACATTGACGTGGCCGTTCAGGTCCTGCCACTCGGGTGGGACGACCTTTTCCATCAGGACCGGCAGGTCGTCGACCTGCGACACCGTCGGCATCGATGCGGGCATCAGTGTTTCCTCCGCACCTCGACCACGCCGAGGTGATTGGCGACCTTGCGCTCGAACCCGTCGCTCGGCCGGTTGACGATGCGGTCGCGCAGCCAGAGCGCGCTCGAGCCGCCTCCGTCGAGGTTGAGTGCGGTGCAGGCGCCAGCCTCGACCATCACAGCCGCGAGTTCGGGCAGGGTAAGGCCGGGTACGCCCTCGCGGCGGCCGTCTGCGACGACGAGCAGTAGCGTACGCCGGTCACGCGATAGGCCAACGGCCGTGCGCGGATGTGGCGCGAGCGTGAAATGGGCGCTGCCGGGGAGTGCGGCGACCGGGGCGCAGTTCTCGACCACCTGCGGCCAGCCCGCCACGGCGCCGGTCATCCAGCGCTTCGGTTCACGAAGCGGTGCGGCGCGCGGGAAGATCCTTGCGCGCCCGGATCCGACACCGAGCACCTCCTGCTGGCGCACGCCCGCGGGGGCCTGCCACCAGACCACGCCGTCGCCCATCGCGAGGCCGAACGGGTCCAGCGAGGTGTCGAAGTAGTCGCCGTTGATGGCGACCACTGCACCGCGGCCGCGCGCGAAATCGCTCACCGTGAGGCCGCGCTCCGCCGCGGCGGTGGCCACCACCTCGAGTGCACGCGCATCGAGGTCGATCCGCACGACGTGTGCGTCGAGGCCGTCGTGCTGCCGGTGCTGGTAATCGATGCCCGCGACGATCCGCTCCCAGCCGGCGGCTCCGGCGGAAGCACAGAAAAGCAGCAGCAGCCAGGCGCAGCGCGGCAGGGCGTTCATGGGCGGGCATTATGGTGCAGCACCGGGCTCGAGCGCGTGGCGATGACGGCTTTCCGCGATTCCGTTCGCCGGGCCGCGCAGGTAGCGTGCCGGTGTCGATGCGACACGCATGAGGCGGCAACGATGAAATCTGTCCTGGTGCTGTACTGGAGCCGCGGCGGGCACACGGCCCGCATCGCCCGGCGCATCTGCGAAAGCGTCGGCGAAGGGGGCGGGCGCGCCGAGATGATGGACATCAACGAGGCCGTGCACGAAGGCGTGGACTGGGGCCGCTACGACGTCGTCGCATTCGGGGCGCCGGTGCTCTACGGCACCTACCACAAGGACGTGTTCGCCTTCATCGCGCAGCACCAGGCCCCGCTCGAGGCGAAGCCGAGCAGCTTCTTCAACGTGTCCGTCGTGGCGCGTACGCCGGAGAAGGCGACCATCGAGGGCAATCGCTACATGCAGAAGTTCCTGCAGCTGTCGCCGTGGCGCCCGAAGGACCTCAAGGTCATCGCCGGCAAGGTCGATTACCCGTCGTGGGCGTGGTACGAACGCGTCATGATCCAGCTGATCATGAAATACACGCACGGGCCCACGGACCCGCGCACCGTCATCGACTACACGGACTGGGACGACGTGCGTGCCTACGGTAAACACCTGCTCGCGCTGGCCTGACGGGGTACCATTCAAGGATGAGCACGCAACACCCCTCGACGCAGATTCCCGATCTCGCCGCCGCCGACGAAGCGTGGCTGCGCGAGTTCCTCGGCCGTGCACGTGAGCAGGCGCCGGACACCCTCGGGCTCGAAGAACTCTACGGCTTCGTGTTCTCGATCGTCTCCGCGCCCGACCTGGTCCTGCCATCGGAGTGGATTCCAGCCGTCTTCGACGCCGACGATCCGCCGTTCGCCGACGATGCGGAGGGCGTGCGCTTCCACCACGTCATCATGGCGCTCTACAACGAGCTGAACCGCGACGTGCAGGACGCCACCGTGCACCTTCCGGGGTGCATCGAGGTGCGGCGGCCCGCCGAGGCCAATTTCGCCAAGGACGCGCCGCTCATGAAGTGGGCCAGCGGCTTCGCGCAGGGCCACGACTGGCTGGAGGAAGCCTGGGATGTCGACCTGCCGCAGGAAGTGGACGATGAGCTCGGGGCCTGCCTGAGCGCGCTGCTCTTCTTCATCGACCCCGACTTCGCCAAGGCGCTGCTCGAAGAGTCGGACCAGCCCGCCTCCGAGCTGCCGGCGCTGGCCGAGACGCTGCTCGACAACTTCGAAGGCGCGATGATGGGTTACGCGGAGATCGGGCGCCTGATCTACCAGGCGCGTGGCCACTAGGACTTCGTCACCAGCATCACGCCCGCCACGGCGATCGCGCCGCCGAGCAGCATGCTCGGCAGCAGCGGCTCGCCCAGCAACAGCACGCCGAAGCTCGCGCCGAACACCGGCACGAGGTTGTTGAAGATCACGGTGCGTGCCGCGCCGAGGCGCTGCACGGCCTGGTAGTACCAGACGAATGCGATCGAAGTGCCGAGTACGCCCAGGTAGAGCACGCTCAGCACCACGGGTGGCGTGAAGTCCTCCCGCTTCAGCGCGAGCAGGTCGGGCCCGGCAGCCACCGCCAGCATGGCCGTGCCCCAGAGCGACGCGTAGGTGGTCGCCGCGAGCGGCGTGAGGCCTTCGAGCACGCGGCGGCCGATCAGGGTGTACGCGGCCCACGAGCACACGCCGCCGAACATGAGCAACTCGCCGGTGCCCACGGCCTGGAAGACCGAGCCGAGCACGTCGCCGCGCGACACGACGATCCACACGCCGGCCAGCGCCACGGCCACGCCCACCCAGCGTCGCGTGCTCATGCGCTCGCCGAGCAGCAGCGATGCCACCGAAATGGTCACGATCGGGTTGAGCGCGATGATCAGCGAGGTGCGGCTCGCCGGCAGCCGCGCGAGCGCGCCGAGGAAGAACAGGTTGTAGGCCAGGATGCCAGTGAGGCCGAGCAGCGCCGTGCCGAGCACCTGGCGGCGCGTCAGGCGGGGCAGGCCGCCCTCGAGCCAGCGCGCCGCGACGAGCAGCGCGACCACGGCCACCCCGTAGCGCAGCAGGGCGCCCACGGCTGCCGGCACCGCGAGCGCGAGGATGCGGCCAGCAATGAACGTGCCGCCCCAGATGGCCGGCACGGCCACCAGCTTGGCGTAGGTCGCGTTCGTTGTGGGCGGGGAGTTCGGCAAGCCGCGGCAAGGGTACTCTCGCGCCGCGTCTTGGTACACTCCGCGCTCCCTGACGCCGGAGTCCCCGCATGCGCATGATCCTGCTCGTGGCGAGCCTCGCCGCTTCCAGCCCGGTCCTCGCCGAGACCATCGCCCTGCAGTGCGGCGACGTGTTCGACGCGAGGTCGGCGAAGCTCGTGGGCGCGCACACGATCGTCACATCGGACGGCAAGATCAGCCAGGTGCTGCCGGGCCGCGTGCCCGTGCCGGGTGCGCGCGAAGTGGATCTCTCGGGCCACACGTGCTCGCCAGGCTGGATCGACCTGCACGTGCACATGGCCTCGCAGTCGGGCCCGCGCAGTTACGAGGAGCGCTTCCGCCTCGACGACGCCGACTACGCGCTGCGCGCGGTGGGTTACGCCGAGAAGACCCTGAAGGCGGGCTTCACCACGGTGCGCGACCTCGGCGGCGAGGTGACGCTCAAGCTGCGTGACGCGATCAATGCGGGCGCCGTGAAGGGTCCGCGCATCTACGCGGCGGGCAAGTCGATCGCCACCACCGGCGGCCACGCGGACCCGACCAATGGCATCAACTCGGAGTTGTCGCACCTGCTCGGTCCGCCGGGACCGACCGACGGTGTCGTGAACGGCGCGGACGACGCGCGCCAGGCAGTGCGGCAGCGCTACAAGGACGGCTCCGACGTCATCAAGATCACCGCCACCGGCGGCGTCCTGAGCTACGCGAAGAGCGGCGACGCGCCCCAGTTCACGGTGGACGAGGTGCGGGTGGTCGTCGACACGGCGAAGGATTACGGCTACGCGGTGGCCGCGCACGCGCACGGCAAGGAAGGCATGCGTCGCGCCATCGAGGGTGGGGTGACCTCGATCG
>JAGVUU010000052.1 GCA_019136105.1 Gammaproteobacteria bacterium | reverse complement strand
GCTCGCGGCCGAGTTCGAGGGCGACGAACTCGAGCAGGCACGGGTGAAGTTCTTCCGCGAGGCGGAGACGGCGGGCCGGCTCAGCCACCCGCACATCGTCACGATCTACGACGCAGGCGAGCACGAGGGCACGGCGTACATCGCCATGGAGCTGTTGCGGGGCGTGCACCTCGTGGAGTACACGGATCCGGCGCGGCTGTTGCCGCCGGCAATCGCGATCGAGGTGGTGGCCCGCCTGGCAGGCGCGCTGAACTACGCGCACGAGCAGAGCGTGGTGCACCGCGACATCAAGCCCGCCAACATCATGTTCGAGGCGCAGGGCGGCGAGCTCAAGATCACCGACTTCGGCATCGCGCGGCTCACCGACGCGGGCCGCACCCGCACCGGCATCGTGCTCGGCACGCCGTCGTTCATGTCGCCCGAGCAGTTGCAGGGCCGTGCCGTCACCGGGCGCTCCGACCTGTTCTCGCTCGGCGTCACGCTCTACCAGATGCTCACGGGCCAGCTGCCGTTCCGGGCCGACTCGATGCCGGCGCTGATGTTCAGGATCGCACACGATCCGCACCCGCCGGTCCGCGTCCTGCGCCCCGGGCTGCCCCTGGGCGTCGACGAGTTCTTCGATCGCGCCCTCGCGAAGGACCCGGCCGCGCGGTTCGAAAGTGGCGCGGCTTTTGCGCAGGCGCTGCGCGACCTGAACACGGCAAGGCGCAACTGAAAGTGCACCTCAAGGGCAAACTGAGTTGTGTCGGAGTGAGCGACGCGGGACGCATCCGCGAGCACAACGAGGACACCATCGGCACCGACCAGGACATCGGCCTCGTCGTGCTTGCCGACGGCATGGGCGGCTACAATGCCGGCGAGGTGGCGAGCGGCATCGCCGTGCGCACCGTCATGAGCCTGCTCAAGGATGCGGTCGAGCGCGAGGACCTGACCCTGCGCGACCCGTCGAGCGGCCTGAGCCGGCCCGGCATCCTGCTGCGCGACGCCATCACGCGCGCCAACAAGATCATCCACCAGACCGCCCGCACCCAGACGAACTGCGAGGGCATGGGCACCACGGTCGTCGCCGGCCTGTTCTTCGACGACAAGCTGACCATCGCGCACGTCGGCGATTCGCGGCTCTACCGCATGCGCGGCACCGAGTTCACGCAGGTGACGCAGGACCATTCGCTGATGCAGGAGCTGGTCGCGCGCGGCTTCTACACGCCCGAGGAAGCGCAGCGCGCCGCCGCCAAGAACTACGTCACCCGGGCGCTCGGCGTCGAGACCACGGTCGAGGTCGACGTGACCGAGATCCCCGTCGAAAAGGGTGACGTATTCCTGCTTTGCTCGGACGGCCTGTCCGACATGGTGGACGACGGCGACATTAAGTTAACTATCAGCACCTTTGGTGCTAACCTTCAGACGCTCGCCCGGCAGCTGGTGCTGCTCGGAAATGATAACGGGGGACGCGACAACATCTCGGTGGTGCTGGTAAAGGTACTGGACGCCTTCCCTGCCCGGCGCGGGATGGTCGACCGGATCCTCGGAATGTTCGGCTGACGCAGACTAAACGTAGGAACAACCATGGCAAGGCTCGTTCTAAGCCTCGACGGGCAGGCGCTCGCCGAATACAACATGAGCAAGGAGCGCTACACGATCGGGCGTCTCCCGGACAACGACATCCGCATCGACAACCCGGCGGTGAGCGGCCACCACGCGCTGATCATCAACATCCTCAACGACTCGTTCCTCGAGGACCTGAACAGCACCAACGGCACGTACGTCAACGGCAAGATCGTCAAGAAGCACGCCATGCAGCACGGCGACGTGATCACCGTGGGCCACCACTCGCTGCGCTTCATGGACTCCGAGGCGGACGAACCGGCGGACGAGTTCGAGAAGACGATGGTCATCTCGTCGCGCGAGGCCGCGAACCTGAAGGTGCCCGGCATGACGGTGCGCGAGGCCGCGCCGGCCGCGGCGCAGCCCGCCCCGGCACCGGCTGCGGCGAACCCGCTCCCGTTCTCGGCCGGGGTGCTGCCCAAGGCGAAACTGCAGGTGCTGTCGGGACAGTTCGCGGGCCGCGAGCTCGAGTTGGTCAAGACGCTCACCACTCTCGGCCGCCCCGGCGTTCAGGTGGCTGCCATCACGCGGCGTGCCGACGGTTTCTACATCGTGCACGTGGAGAGCGGCCGCGAGGGCGATTTCCCGCTGGTCAACGGAGTGGCGATCGGCCCGCAGGCACGCAAGCTGCAGGACAACGACGTCGTCCAGCTCGCCGGCGTGAAGATGGGATTCTTCTTCGGCTGAGCCTCGCCCGGCCAGTGGGCGCCGCGGGCCGCGGCGCCTACTTCATCTCGTGGTGCACGCGCTGGCTCACGCCACAGATCAGCTCGTAAGGAATCGTGCCCGCGCAGCGGGCGATTTCCTCCACCGGCACGCCCTCACCCCACAGCACCACCGGATCGCCGGCCGCCACGCCGGGCAGGTCGGTGACGTCCACCGTGATCATGTCCATCGATACGCGCCCGATGAGCGGCGCGCGGTGACCGTTGACCAGCACCGGCGTCCCCGATTCGACGCTGCGCGGGTAGCCGTCGCCGTAGCCGGCGGCAATCACCGCCATGCGTGTGGCGCGTGGCGCGAGCCACGCCCCGCCGTAACCGACCGTCTCCCCTGCCCGCACGTCCTTCACCGCGATGACCTCGGTCTGCAGCGTCATCACCGGTCGCAGGCCAAGATCCGCCCCGGCACCGCTCGGAAAGGGCGAGATCCCGTACAGCACCAGGCCCGGCCGCACCCAGTCGGCGCGGCTGTCCGGCCAGGCGAGCAGGGCCGCGGAATTCGCGATGCTGCGCGCACCCGCGAGCCCGGCGGTGGCCGACGCGAATGACTGCATCTGCTGGGCCGTCTTCGAGTCGCGCCGGTCGTCGGCGTTCGCGAGGTGGGTCACGAGCGTCGGGTCGGGCGCGACGCTGGCGATGCGGCGCAACCGGTCGTATGCCTCGGCGAACTGCTCGAGCCGGAAGCCGAGGCGGTTCATGCCCGTGTCCACCTTGATCCACGCGGAAATCACGTCCTTGCCGGCGCGGCCCTCCAGCATCTCGAGCTGCTCGAAGCTGTGCACCATCAGGTCGAAGCGCTGTTGCGCGGCCGCGTTCAGCTGGGCAGTGCTGAACACCCCTTCGAGCAGCAGGATGCGGTTGGTGAGGCCCGCGGCACGCAATGCCAGGCCTTCGTCGAGCCGCGCGACGGCGAATCCGTCGGTCTGCGCCAGCGCCTTCGCCGCCGGCACCATGCCGTGGCCGTAGGCGTTGGCCTTGATCACCGCCATGACGCGGGTCGACGGCGCGGTGGCGCGGACGCGATCGAGGTTGTGGCGCAGCGCGGCGGTGTCGACGATCGCGCGGATCAGTGGCTTCACGCGGTATGCCTGCGGCGGCTCAGCCGCCGTATTCGTAGTCGCCCGTGGCGAGGTTCTCGAAGCGCGTGTACTTGCCGAGGAAGGTGAGGTGCACCTCGCCGGTGGGGCCGTTGCGCTGCTTCGTGATGATGATGTCGGCGATGCCCTTGCGCGGCGTCTCCGGCTCGTACACTTCCTCGCGGTAGATCATGATGATCAGGTCGGCATCCTGCTCGATCGCACCTGATTCCCTCAGGTCGGACATCACCGGCTTCTTGTCGGTGCGCTGCTCGACGCTGCGGTTCAGCTGCGACAGCGCGATCACGGGCGCATGCATTTCCTTGGCGAGGGCCTTGAGCGAGCGTGAGATCTCGGAGATCTCGGTGGCCCGGTTCTCCTTGGTGCCCGCCACCTGCATGAGCTGCAGGTAATCCACCACGATCAGGCCGAGCTGGCCCTTGTTCTCGCGTTGCAGGCGCCGCGCGCGCGCGCGCACTTCGGTGGGCGTGAGGCCGGCGCTGTCGTCGATGAAGATGGGCGCGGTCTTCATCTGCGCGATCGCGCTGTTGATGCGCGCCCAGTCCTCGTCGCCGAAATTGCCGGTGCGCAGGTGGCTCTGGTCGACGCGGCCGATCGACGAGATCATGCGCATCGTCAGCTGCTCGCGCGACATTTCCATCGAGAACACCGCGACCGGCGTGTTCGCCGAGATCGCCGCATTCTCGGCGATGTTGAGCGCGAACGTGGTCTTGCCCATCGACGGCCGGCCCGCGACGATGATCAGGTCGCCGGGCTGCAGGCCGGCGGTCATCCTGTCGAGGTCGTTGTAGCCGGTGCTGACGCCGGTCAGCTGCCCCTGGTTCTGGTGCAGCATGTCGAGGCGGTCGATGGTGGCGCCGAGCACGTCGCGGATCGGCACGAAGCCGGAGCCGCTGCGGCGCCCCTTCTCGGCGATCTCGAACACGCGCCGCTCGGCTTCGTCCACGAGTTCCGTCGCGGTGCGGCCTTCGCTGTCGTAGGCGCTCGCGGCCACCTCGCCGCTCACCCGGATCAGCTGCCGCAACAGCGCCCGCTCGCGGACGATGTCCGCATAGGCACGGATGTTGGCGGCCGTGGGCGTGTCGCGCGCGAGGCCCGCGAGATACGCGAGGCCGCCCGTCTCGTCGGCTTGGCCCTTCGTCGCGAGGTATTCGGCGAGGGTGACGGCGTCGCTGGGCTCGGCGCGCGCGGACAGCTCCGCGATGCCGTTGAAGATCAGCTGGTGGTCGCGCCGGTAGAAGTCGTCGGGCCGCAGCCGGTCGGCGATGGCGTCCCAGGTGCTGTTGTCGAGCAGCAGGCCGCCCAGCACGGCCTGCTCGGCCTCGACGGAGTGCGGCGGCACGCGCAGGCCGTCCGTCTCGAGGGCGGGCCGGGAGGTCCGCCTGCGGGGCCGGGGGCTGCTGCCCGCGTCCTGCTCCATCGAGCTCTACCGGGCGCGCGCGAGGATCATTCCTCGGCGGCCACGTCCACCGGGAGGTCGATGACGACGTCGGTGTGCAGGTGCAGCTTCACGTGGTGCTCGCCGACGACGCGGATCGGGCCCGAGTGCAGGCGCACTTCGCTGCGCTCGATGCGGATGCCGGCCTTCGACAGCGCCTCGGCGATGTCGGCCGTGCCGATCGAGCCGAACAGCTTGCCCTCGCCGCCCGCCTTGGCGGTGAGCGACAGGCGGAAGTTCTCGAGCTGGCCGGCGCGCAGCGTGGCGCTCGCCAGTTCGTCGGCCGCCAGCTTCTCGAGCTCGGCGCGACGCTCCTCGAACTTCTTCAGGTTCGCCGCCGTGGCGACCGCCGCCTTGCCCTGCGGGAGCAGGTAATTGCGGCCGTAACCCGGCTTCACCTTGACCTTGTCGCCGATGTTGCCGAGGTTGGCGACCTTCTGCAGCAGGATGACTTCCATCGTAGGTTCCTCGATCAGTCAGTCTTGGTAATCATGCACTCTGCGCCGCCCGTTGCGAACGCAGCCAATTGTCCACGAAGCCCCAGCCGGCCAATGCGGCGACCATCACGGGCGCCGCCAGCACCAGCAGCACGTAGATGGCCCACAGCCAGGCCCCGTTCAACCGACCCTCCGCCTTGAAGCGGTGGGCTGCCGCGAGCCCCACGACCATCAGCGCGCCCATGAAGAGCCGCGCGAGGTCGTCCACCAGCGGCCGCTCCGACAGGAACGACGCGGCAATCGAAACCGCCGCCGCCGCCCCGAGCACCTTGCCGAGGCGCAGCTGCTGGAACTCCGCGCCGAAGCGGCCCGGCTGCCCCGCCCGGGCCTGCCACCAGCGCGCCAGGAACAGCGCGCACATGGCGAGCAGGACGGTCAGCACCGTCACCCAGCCCCAGAGCGTGCGGGCCAGTGTCTCGACCAGCCCGTCCTCCTCGAGGTCCATGGGCAGGCCGCGACGCTGCATCTCCTGCGCAAGGTCGCGCACGAACGGCGCCCAGAACTGCTCCGGATCACCGAGCGAGGCGTGCAGCAGCACCACCATCACTGCCCCGCCGAGCACAGCCACCTGCAGGCACAGCGCGAGCGATCCACTGCGCTTGAGCAGTGCGGCGAGTGCCAGCGGCGGCCCGAGCACCCACAGCGAATAGATCAACCCGACCGGCGGCGGCCGGCCGATCGTCCACATCGCCAGCGCGAGCAGCAGGCTCGCGCCGGCTGCGACCAGCAGCCCGTCCCGCGGGCTGCGCATCAGCACGACCAGCGCCGGCACCGCGCCCGGCAGGAAGAACGCGAACCCCAGGCCGAACAGCGGCAACAGTCCGAGCAGGCCGGTCAGGAAGACGGCCGCGCCAGGGTTGGCAG
>JAGVUU010000139.1 GCA_019136105.1 Gammaproteobacteria bacterium | reverse complement strand
CCTCGCCGCCGCCGCCTCAAGACCGCCCTCGGAATCGCCGGCAGCGTGGCCATCGCGTGCCTTGCCGCGTACGTCCTGTACACCACTTTCCAGCGCATCAGTCTCGCCGACGTTCTCGCGAACGTGCGGGCGACGCCGGCCATCACGCTCTGGCTCGCCGCAGCGTGCGCGGCAGGTGCATTCACCGTGCTCGCCGCGTACGAGGTGGCGGTGGTGCGCTACGTGAAGCACGGCATCGGCCGCGCGAAGCCGGTGATCACCGCGCTGATCGCATTTCCGCTCGGGCATGCAATGGGCCAGACGCTGCTGAGCGGCAGCGCGCTGCGTTACCGCATGTACGCGCCGGCCGGCTTCAGCGCGATGGAGGTCGGCGCCACCGTCCTGCTCTGCGGCATGCCGTACGTGCTCGCATTCGGTCTGCTGCTCGATCTCGCGCTGGTGTTCGGTGCCGAGGCGCTCGCTCCCCTGTTCCGCATCTCGAGCGAGTGGCTGTTTGCGCTCGGCTGCGTCGGACTCGTGAAGGACGCCGGCTACCTGCTGTTCGTGTGGCGGCGCAAGAAGCCGATCCGGCTGGGCGGCTGGGCCGTGAACGTCCCCACGCTGCGCATGACGGCGTTGCAGCTCGTGGTCGGCGTCACCGACATCGTGCTGATCTCGTCCGTGCTGTACCTGCTGCTGCCGGAGTCGGCCGACATCGCACTCCTGCCGTTCATCGCCGTCTACCTCGCCAGCATCCTCGTGGGCGTGGTGAGTCACGTGCCGGCTGGACTCGGCGTGCTCGAGTCGATGCTGCTGCTGCTGATGCCGCACGTGCCGCCGGAGCAACTGCTCGCGTCGGTGCTGCTGTACCGCGTGATCTACGAGGTCATCCCGCTGGTGATCGCGCTCGGGCTCTGGGGGGCGTACGAGCTCATGGCAAGCGATGGAGCGCGCAAGCGCCTGTTGCGTCCGGCGGGTGCGCAGCACCCCCCGCTCGGCCCCTGAACCGTTCAGCGCAGCAGTGCGGGCATCGAGAGCCCGACCATCGGCAGCAGCGAGTGGGCCAGCGTCCGGCCGCTTTCGAACGCGGCCTCGACGCGCGGCGCGATGCACCAGTCGCCGCACGCGCCCGCTGCGATTTCCTCGTCGACCAGGCACGGCAACCCGAGCGGCTGCTCGACGAACGCGTGCCGCCAGCGGTGCGCCTGTGCGTGTGCCGGGGCCGGCAGGCGTGCGCCGGTGGCGGTGGCGAACTCGTGCAGCAGCAGTTGCGCCACGGCCACCGCGTCGTCTTCGAGGTGCTGGCGCGACCACGCGATCGATGCGTGCACGACCCAGCAGTGCAGGCCCGGCGGGCGGTTCGGCTTGCTCGAGTCGCATGCCGCCCATGTGATCGGGCCCTGCGTCCAGCGATGCACGTCAGCGCCCGTTTCCACCGGCTGGTCGAACGCGAACATGCCGGCCCAGCAGGGCGCCATGCTCACTTCGTGCAGGTGCCGGAACGTGCGTCCGTGCGGCCCGAGCAGCGTGAGCGCCTGAGGCGCGGGCACTGCCACGGCGATCGCGTCGAAGATGTGGTCCTGCCGGCCGGAGTCGCTCTGCAACTCCCAGCCGCGCTGGCTCTGGATGATTTCGTGGATACCGACGCCGCTGCGCACGTCGACGTTGCGCGACATCGGCCGCACGAGCGCGCTCATCCCGGGCTGGCCGACGTACCATTCGTCGATCGGCGCCTCCCACCGGCGATCGTCTTCGAGGATGCGCGGCGACCAGCGGCCCAGCACTCCGGCGCGTCCTGCAATCTCGGCGTACTTCACGAACGAGCGGCTGCGCGCCGTGATGAACTGTGCGCCGTGGTCGAACGCAAGGTTGCCCTGGCGGCGCGTGCCCAGCCGTCCGCCGAGGCCACGCGACCGCTCGAACACGGTCACCTGCGCATCGGCACGTGCCAGTTCCCGCGCACAGGCCAGGCCCGCGATACCCGCGCCGACTACGGCGATCCGCACTCCGCCCATGCCACCATCCCCATGAGAAGCGTCCCGCGAGTGTAGCGGCTGGCCGCGGCCCGCAGGACCAACGTTTGCCGGCAGGTGCCGTCAACGTGAACCGCATCGGGTTTACGGTAGCATTCCCGCACCACGACGCCAGGAGCCCGCCATGAGCCGCACCGCCGCATCGCTGCTACGCGAGGCCCTCGAGACCGTGGGCGTGCGCTACACGTTCGGCATTCCCGGGGTGCACAACACCGAGATCTACGACGAGATCGAGTCGTCGGCGAGCATCACGCCGGTGCTCGTGGCCGACGAGGGCGGCGGCGCGTTCATGGCCGACGCCGTGAGCCGCTCGGGCACGAGCCTCGGCACGCTGGTGATCGTCCCGGCCGCGGGCGTGACGCATGCCGCGAGCGGCATTGCCGAGGCTTACCTCGACGGCATCCCGATGCTGGTGATCTCGGGCGGCATCCGGCGCGACACGGGTCGCCGCTACCAGTTGCACGACGTGGACCAGCACGCGCTCCTGAAGCCGATCACCAAGGGCACGTGGCTCGTCGAACGGCACGCGGACGTGATCCCCACCCTCTACGAGGCCGTGCGCGTCGCGACCAGTGGCGAGCCGGGCCCGGTGTTCGTCGAGATCCCGGTGAACCTGCAGCTGATCGCGGGTGACCCCGGCCGCACACCCGCGTACGCCGGACCCGTGCCGCGCGAGTCGCGGTGCACCGGTGCCGACCTGGCGCACGCGGCGCGGCTCCTCGCGGCCGCGAAGTCACCGGGAATCTTCGTCGGCTGGGGTGCCGTGGACGCGACGAGCGAGGTGACGGCGCTGGCGGAGCGCCTCGGCGCGCCGGTGAGCACCACGCTGCAGGGCCTGAGCGCCTTCCCGGCGACCCATCCGCTGCACGCGGGCTTCTGCCTCGGCCGCGCGGCGGTCCCGTCGGCCGAGAACGCGTTCCGCGACTGCGACTGCATGCTCGCGGTCGGCACCCGCTTCGGCGAGATCGCCACCGGCAGCTACGGCTACGAGCCGCCGGCGAACCTGATCCACGTGGACATCAACCCGGCGGTGTTCAACGCGAACTATCCGGCGCAGGTCTCGCTCGAGGGCGATGCCGGCGCCGTACTCGCAGGGTTGCTGGCGGTGCTGCCCGAAGTGCCGCAGGCCGCGGCCCGCAGCGCTTCGGTCGCCGCGCAGATCGCAAAGGACAAGGCCGCCTACCAGGCCGAGTGGTTCGCGCACGACCCGAAGGGCCGCGTGAACCCGGCGCGATTCTTCTCGGCGCTGCGCGCGCGACTGGCGGACGACTCGGTCGTCGTCGTGGACGACGGCAACCACACGTTCCTCACCGCCGAGCTGATGCCCATCCACCGCCCGCGTGGCCTGATCTCGCCGACCGACTTCAACTGCATGGGGTACTGCGTGCCGGCGACCATCGGCGCGAAGCTCGCGCAGCCGGACAAGCCGGTGGTGGGCATCGTGGGCGACGGAGCGTTCCGCATGACGGGCCTCGAACTCGCCACCGCCACAGCGCAGCGGCTCGGCGTGGTCGTCTGCGTGTTCAACGACGGCGAGCTGGCGCAGATCGCGCAGGCGCAGCAGATTCCCTACAACCGCAAGACCTGCACGGTGCTCGGGCCGCTCGACGTGGCGGGCGTGGCGCAGGCGACCGGGGCCGCGTTCGTGCGCATCGCGAACGACGGCGACGTCGAGCGCGCGCTCGAGGAGGCATTCGCTGCGGCGGCCACGGGCCGCCCCGTGCTGGTGGACGTGCTGGTCGATTTCTCGAAGCGCACGCGCTTCACCGAGGGCATCGTCAAGACCAACCTCGAGCGCTTCGACCTGCCCACCAAGGCGCGGCTCGTGGGCCGCGCGCTGTGGCGGCGCGTGACCGGCTGACGTGACCGCCGCCTAGAGCGACTCCCAGTAGGCGCGCATGCGTTCCCGCTGCCTCGCGTCGGGCAGCGGCGCGCGGCCGGCGGCCGCATTGTCGGCCATGTGCTGCGGCTTCGACGTGGCGGGGATGACGCAGGTGACGGCCGGGTGCGAGATCACCCAGCGCAGGAAGAACTGCCCCCACGACTCGCAGCCGACGTCGGCCGCCCATGGCGGCAGCGGCTTGCCGCGCACGCGCGCGAACAGTGCGCCGTCGGCGAACGGCCGGTTGGCCATCACGGCGATGCCCTTGTCCTGGCAGAAGGGCAGCAGGCGTGCAGCGGCCTCGGGTTCGGCCAGCGAGTAGTTCACCTGCACCCAGTCGAACTTTTCCGCGCCGAGCACGCGCTCGATCTCCGCGTGCGCGTCGGCGCGGTAATGCGTGATCCCGGAATAGCGCACCTTGCCCGACGCCTGCAGCGCGCGCAGCGTGGGCACGTGCTCGCGCCAGTCGAGCAGGTTGTGAATCTGCAGCAGCTCGAGCTTTTTCGTGCGCAGGCGCGCAAACGAAGCATCGATCTGCTTCACGCCCGCTTCGCGGCCCCGGGTCCAGACCTTCGTCGCGAGCCACAGTTTCGGCCCGAGGCTCCATTCGTCGATCAGGTCGCCAAGCACGCTCTCGGCACTGCCGTACATGGGCGAGGTGTCGATCACGCTGCCGCCGGCGTCCACGAGGTTGCGCAGGACGCCCTGCAGCACGGCGCGTTGCATTCCGTCGGTGCCGACGTCGAACGTGTCGGAGGACCCCATGCCGATCACGGGAATCGCCTCGCCCGAGACCGGGATCTTGCGAGTGGTCATGACGGGTGCCTCCCTGGCGGTGAGGCGGGGCGGGGCCAGTGCGGCTGCGGTGGCGGCCGCCACCAGTTTCAGGGCCGTGCGGCGGTCGATGCGGGTCGTTGCCATCTAGTTCTCCCCTTGCCCGGTCTGCGAGAGCGGGCGCCGTGCCACGAAGAACTCGTACGCGTAGAAGTCGCAATGGAGGCGGTGCATCCGGGGTTCCTCGGCGATCTGCTCGAGCACGGCCGACGCTGCGGCGTCACCGGCGTACTTGTCGCGCAACTGGGCGATGCGGGCTTCCATGGGCGTGTAGAAATCGTCCCACCATGCGTCGTCGGGCAGCGTGAAGTGCCCGACCAGGTCGAACCCGCTGTCCCGAATCGCCGCGAGGTCGTCCTCCAGGCGGCCCATGGTCGGATAATCGAGTTCGAAGCCGACCCTGACCGCCGTGGGCGGGTCCTCCTTGCGCCAGACGGGATTCGTGAAAGCCAGGTAGCCGCCGGGACGCAGCGAGTCGCGACAGACGCGCAGTGCGTTGCGCAGCCCGAGGTTGTAGAGCGCGCCTTCCGACCAGACGAGGTCGAAACTCCCGCGCGGCTGCTGGGGGTTGGCCATGTCACCGACGATCGCGTCGATGCGCTGCGCGAGCCCGCGATCGGCGACCACCGCCCGCAGCCGCCCGATGCTCGGCGCATGGCTGTCGACGGCCACGATGGAGCCCGATCCGATGAGCTCGGCAAGGTGCAGTGTCTGCCCGCCGACTCCACAGCCCAGGTCGAGGACGGCGGGGGAACGCGGCAGATCCCGGCAAAGGCCGAGCGCCCGCTCCGCGCAAGCACGGTTGCCGGGGCCTTGCCGCGGCAGGCTCTCGAAGACCTCGAAGAAGATCTCCCAGAAGCGAGGGCCGGGCTCGTTCATGCCTCTTGCGTCTCCTTGCGGTGACATGCCATGAGCACATGCCGCCCGTACGGCACGTCGTCGAACTCCCGGTCCCTGCGGAAGCCCGCCTTGGCGAAGGCCCGCAGCGAGGCGAGATTGTCGTTCCGCGCGCAACCGATCACGAAGGGAACCGCGGGATCCGCCAGGGCATTCTCTGCCACGAGCCGCAGGGTGGCCGACCCGACACCACGCCCGACGGACTCCTGTTCGCCGATCATGATGTCGATGTCGATCACGCTCTCGGGGATGTCGGTGAGGCCGGCCACGTCGAGTTCCTGACGCGTGGGGTGCTGCCACAGCACGAGCCCCACCTTGCGGCCCTCGGCCTCGATGATCGCGCGCCAGTGCCCGGTGCCGGGTGCACTGTGCAACTGGCGGATGTTCTCGCCGGGGTCGCCCCTGTACTGCCGCACCCGGTCCGTCTGCAGCCATTGCTCGATGAGTGGCAGGTCGTCGCCCGTGACATCGAGCACGCGCAGCTTCATGTCATCCCACCCGGTCCTTGAGGCCGAACAGCACCATGATCCACGCGCTCACCGGGTGCGCGACCAGCATGATGGCGACGATCAGCGCGAGCAGCCCGAGCGACGGCTGCCACACCGGCGCGACGAATAGCAGCATGCCGGCGAGGCTGTCGAGCTGGTCGATCACCCAGAACACGCGGCCCGCGGTGCCCTGGCCCGCGGC
>JAGVUU010000277.1 GCA_019136105.1 Gammaproteobacteria bacterium | reverse complement strand
GGCGGCTGACGCAGCCGCGCGCCTCCCCTCACTAACCGCTAACCTCTAACCTCTAGCCCCTGCTCAGCGATTCGGAACGTCGATCGCCCGCCTGTCGGCGTGGAGCGCCGCCTCGTGCACCGCTTCGCTGAGCGTCGGGTGCGCGTGGATCGTGCGCTGCAGGTCTTCGGTGCTGGCGGAGTACTCGAGTGCGAGCACCGCCTCGGCGATCAGCTCACCGGCCATGGGTCCGATGATGTGCACGCCGAGGATCTCGTCGTCGTCCTTCGCGGCGATCACCTTGGCGAAGCCTGCAGGCGCCTCCATGGCGCGGGCGCGGCCGCTGGCCATGAACGGGAAGCTGCCGACCTTGTACTCGCGGCCGGTCTTCTTCACCTCGTCCTCGGTCAGGCCCACCCAGGCGATCTCGGGCGCGGTGTAGATCACCGACGGAATCGCCCTGTAATTCACCTCGGAACGAAGGCCCGCGATGAGGTCGCCCACCATCACGCCCTCTTCCTTGCCCTTGTGCGCCAGCATCGGGCCCCGCACCACGTCGCCCACCGCCCACACGTTCGGCGCGGCGGTGCGGCACTCGTGATCGACCTGGATGAAGCCGCGCTCGTCGAGTTCGACGCCCGTGCCCTCGCCGAGCAGCCCGCCGGTGAACGGCCGGCGGCCGATGGCCACCACGACCTTGTCCACAGTGACGGTCTGTGTGCCGCTGGCGTCGGCGTACTCGAGCTTGACCCCGTCCTTGCCCTGCTTCGCGCCGCTCACCTTGGCGCCGAGACGGACGTCGAGCCCCTGCTTCTTGAAGTGCTTGAGTGCTTCCTTGGCGACCTGCTGGTCGGCCATCCACAGGAACTGCTCCATCGCTTCGAGCACCACGACCTCGGCGCCGAGACGGCGCCACACGCTGCCGAGTTCGAGGCCGATCACGCCGGCACCGATCACGCCGAGGCGCTTCGGCACCGCGTCGAACTCGAGCGCGCCCCAGGAATCGACCACGTTCTTGCCGTCGAACGGCACGGACTTGAGCTCCATCGGCACCGAGCCGCTCGCGAGCACGACGTGCCGGGCGGCGAACTCCTGCTTCGTGCCGTCGAGCGCGGTGAACTCGACGCGGTTGCCCGGGAGCAGCTTGCCGTGGCCTTGCAGACCCGTGACGCCGGCCGACTTGAACAGTCCGGCGATGCCCTGCGTCGAAGCCTTGACGATCTTCGCCTTGCGCTTCTGCATGGTGGCGACGTCGAACTCGAGGCCGCCCACCTTGATGCCGTGCGCCGCAAACTCAGCGTGCGCGCGGTGATAGAGCTCCGAGGACTCGAGCAGCGCCTTCGACGGGATGCAGCCCGCGTTCAGGCAGGTGCCGCCGAAGGTGTGGCTGCCATCGTAGTTCTTCCATTCGTCGATGCAGGCGACCTTCAGGCCGTTCTGCGCCGCGCGGATCGCGCAGGGGTAACCGGCCGGGCCGGCGCCGATGACGATGACGTCGTAGGACGCAACTTCTGACATGGGATCCCCCTGGCTTCAGATCTGCAGCAGCAGCCGCGCCGGATCCTCCAGCGCTTCCTTGACCGCGACCAGGAACTGCACCGAGTCGCGGCCGTCGATGATGCGGTGATCGTACGACAGCGCAAGGTACATCATCGGGCGCACGACCACCTCGCCGTTCACCACCACCGGGCGCTCCTGGATCTTGTGCATGCCGAGGATGGCGCTCTGCGGCATGTTCAGGATCGGGGTGGAGAGCAGCGAACCGAACACGCCGCCGTTGGTGATCGTGAACGTGCCGCCGGTGATCTCGTCGAGGCTGAGCGAGCCCTCGCGCGCCTTGGTCGCGTACGTGACGATGGACTTCTCGATCTCGCCGAAGCTCAACGCGTCGGCGTCACGCAGCACCGGCACCACCAGGCCGCGATCCGTCGAGACGGCCACGCCGACGTCGTAGTACTCGTGATAGATGATGTCGGTGCCGTCCACCGAGGCGTTCACGATGGGGAACTTGCGCAACGCCTCGACGCAGGCCTTGACGAAGAACGACATGAAGCCGAGGCGCGCGCCGTGCTCCTTCTCGAAGCGCTCCTTGTACCGGGCACGCAGCTCGTTGACGGCCTTGAGGTCCACCTCGTTGAATGTGGTGAGCATGGCGGCCGTGGACTGGGCCTGAACGAGGCGCTCGGCGACGCGCGCGCGCAGGCGCGTCATCGGCACGCGGCGCTCGCTGCGTCCCGCGGAAGGCGCGACGCCCGCAACAGGTGCGGCTGTGGTGGCCGTGGCCGCGGACGTGGTCGTCGGCGCCATGTGCGCGAGCACGTCGCCCTTGGTGATGCGGCCATCGCGTCCGCTGCCCGGGATCGCGCCCGCATCGAGCTTGTGCTCCTCGACGAGGCGGCGCACCGAAGGCGCAAGCTTGTCGCTGCCGGCTGCCTTCGTCGCGGCCGGTTCTCCCTTCTGCGCAACCTTGCCTCCGACGTCGGCCTTCGCGGCCGCTGCCGGGGCCGGTGCCGCCGCGACGGCGCCTTCCTCGAGCAGCGCCAGCACCTGGCCGCTCGTGACGGTGGCGCCGTTCTGCACCTTGAGTTCCCGGATCACGCCCGCCGCGGGCGCCGGCACCTCGAGTACCACCTTGTCCGTCTCGAGATCCACGAGGTTCTCGTCGCGGTTGACGGCATCACCCGGCTTCTTGTGCCAGGCGACGAGCGTCGCGTCGGCAACCGACTCGGGCAGCTGTGGAACGCGTACTTCGATGGTCATGAACTCTTCCTGCTGGGAGTGGCGCGCAGACGCGAGGTCGAACGGTTCGACTCTTCCTTGACCTTCGCCTTGATCGCGGCGGAGACCAGGCCCGTCTGCTGGATCGTGTGGAGCTGGAGGATGCCCGCCGCTGGGGCCGCTGCCGGCGCACGGCCGGAGTACAGCAGCTCCTGCTTGTGGCTCAGCGGTTCCTGCAGGCGGTGGCGGATCTGGTACCACGCGCCCTGGTTCTGCGGCTCTTCCTGGCACCACACCACCTCGGTGGCGTTCGGGTAGTGGCGCAGCGCGGCCGCGTAGTCCTCGCTCGGGAACGGATAGAGCTGCTCGACGCGCACGATGGCGACGTCGCGCAATTCCTCGGCGCGGCGCGCCTCGAGCAGGTCGAAATAGACCTTGCCCGAGCAGAACACCACACGGCGCACCTTGCTTGCCGGCAGGTCGTCGATCTCGCCGATCACTTCCTGGAAAAAGCCGTGCGCGAGGTCGTCGAGCGCGGACACCGACAGCTTGTGTCGCAACAGGCTCTTCGGCGTCATGACGATGAGCGGCTTGCGGAAGTCGCGCAGCATCTGCCGGCGCAGCATGTGGAACATCTGCGCGGGCGTCGAGGGCACGCACACGGACATGTTGTTCTCGGCGCAGAGCTGCAGGAAGCGCTCGAGCCGCGCCGAGGAGTGCTCGGGGCCCTGGCCCTCGTAGCCGTGCGGCAGGAACAGCGTGAGGCCGCAGTAGCGCCCCCACTTCGCCTCGCCCGAGCTGAGGAACTGGTCGATGATGACCTGGGCGCCGTTCGCGAAGTCGCCGAACTGGCCTTCCCAGATCACGAGGCAATTGGGATCGGTCGTCGAGTAGCCGTACTCGAAACCGAGCACCGCCTCCTCGGACAGCAGCGAGTCGGTGACGCGGAAGCGCGGCTGCCCGGGCTTGAGGTTCTTCAGCGGGACGTAGCTCGCGCCCGTCTTCTGGTCGTGACCGACGGCGTGACGGTGGAAGAACGTGCCGCGGCCGCTGTCCTGGCCGGTGATGCGCACCTCGTAGCCTTCGTCGAGCAACGTCGCGTAGGCGAGCGTCTCGGCGAAGCCCCAGTCGAGCATCATCTCGCCCGCGGCCATCTTGCGCCGGTCGTCCATGATCTTCTGCACCTGGCGGTGCAGCGTGAAGCCGTCCGGGTAGGCCGTCGCCTTCAGGCCGAGCTCGCGCAGCACGGCTGCCTTCACGCCGGTGCGGACCTGGTCGTTCCAGTCGACGTCGTGGTAGCGCGTCCAGTCCACGGTGTGCACGTTGCCGACCATGCCGATGACCTGGTGCGCCTGCGGCTTGCCGTCGTCGAGGCCGCGCCGGTACTGGTCGGCCAGCTTGTCCGCCGCATCGGCCGCGATCACGCCTTCCTTCACCAGCTGCTCGGCATAGAGCACGCGCGTGGTCGGCTTGGCCCGGATCACCGAGTACATCACCGGCTGCGTGGCCGCCGGCTCGTCGGCCTCGTTGTGGCCGAGGCGCCGGTAGCAGACGAGGTCGATCACCACGTCCTTGTGGAACTTCTGGCGGTATTCGACCGCGAGGCGCGTGGCGAACACCACCGCCTCCGGGTCGTCGCCGTTCACGTGCAGGATCGGCGCCTCGATCATCTTCGCGACGTCGCTGCAGTAGAGCGTGGAGCGGGTGTCGCGTGGGTCGTGCGTGGTGAATCCGACCTGGTTGTTGATGATCACGTGCACCGTGCCGCCCGTATAGAAGGCGCGCGCCTGCGACAGCTGCAGCGTCTCCTGGATCACGCCCTGGCCGGCGAAAGCCGAGTCGCCGTGGATCAGCACGGCCATCACCTTGTCACCCGTGGCGTCGCCGCGGCGCTCCTGGCGGGCGCGCACCGAGCCCTCGACCACCGGGTTCACCACCTCGAGGTGCGACGGGTTGAACGCAAGCGCCACGTGTACGTTGCCGCCCGGGGTGCTCACGTCGCACGAGAAGCCCTTGTGGTACTTCACGTCGCCGGAGCCCTTGAGCTTCTTCAGGTCGTAGTTGCCCTCGAACTCCGAGAACAGCTCCGCCGGGGACTTGCCCAGCACGTTCACCAGCACGTTCAGGCGGCCGCGATGCGCCATGCCGATGACGATGTCCTCGAGCCCGTGCGCACCGCCAGTCTGGATGAGGTCCTCGAGCAGCGGGATCAGGCTGTCGCCGCCCTCGAGCGAGAAGCGCTTCTGCGCCGGGTAGCGCGTGGCGAGGTAGCGCTCGAGCCCCTCGGCCATGGTCAGGTTCCAGAGGATGTCCTGCTTCTCCTCGGCCGAGAAGTGCTGCTGCGCGCGCCCGATCTGGAAGCGGTCCTGCAGCCAGAGACGCTCGGTCTCGTTCGAGACGTGCGCGAACTCGGCGCCGATCGTGCCGCAGTAGATGTGCTTCAGCTGCTCGATGATCTCGCGCAGCTTGAGGCGCGGCTTGATCGCGCCGTTGCGGCTGCCGGTGAGGAATTCGGTGTCGAGGTCGGCCTCGGTGAGGCCGAGGTAGTCGAGGCCCATCACCTTGGGCACCGGCCGCTCCAGCAGGCCTAGCGGATCGATCTGCGCAATGAGGTGGCCGCGATTCGCGTAGATCTGGATCATGCGCGAGACGGCACCCTGCTTCGCGGCGCTGCCGGTCTCGGGGGCGGCCATCACCACCGACCCGCCCGGCTTGCGCAGCTTCGCTCGCTGCGTGAGTTCGTCGACCAGCGGGCCGTGTGCAACCTCTCCCGCGTGTCCACCGAGGCTCGCGAAAAACTGCCGCCACGCCGGCTCGACCGAGTGGGGATCGGCGAGGAACTGCTCGTACATCGCCTCGACGTACGGAGCGTTGCCCGCGGCGAGCGGGGTCGTGGACAGGAACGCCTGGAATGGGCTCATGGCCCCGGCACCTTCGTTGTTCACTGCGGTTCGGATCCGTGGCCGAATGGCGGCCGAAAAGACCGCGTAGTGTAGCGAAAACCCCACCGGGATTGCAGCGCTGCGCCCCCGGGCGGCCCGCCGTGCAAACGCCGTCACGCCGGTCTCACGCTCGCACCGGATAGACTGGCGCCATGAAGATCTTCTCGCCGCTCTACGACCGGGCCCTGCATTGGAGCCGGCACCCCCACGCCGAGCGTTACCTGGCCGGCGTCAGTTTCACCGAGTCGTCCTTCTTCCCGATCCCGCCCGACGTGCTGCTGGCGCCGATGACCCTGGCGCGGCCCGAGCGCTGGAAGCGGTTGGCGGCGCTCACGACCGTGACCTCCGTGCTGGGCGGCCTGCTCGGCTACCTGATCGGCTACGTGGCCATCGAGGCCGTCACGCCGCTGCTGCACCGTGTCGGTTACTGGCAGCATTTCGAAACGGCCCACGCGTGGTTCGAGCGCTACGGATTCTGGGCGATCTTCGCCGCGGGCTTCACGCCGATCCCGTACAAGGTCTTCACGATCGCGGCCGGCGCGGCGCACATGGCGCTGCTGCCATTCACGCTCGGTTCGCTGGTGGGTCGCGGCGCACGCTACCTGCTGGTCGCGGGCCTGGTACGCTGGGGTGGCGCGCCGATCGAGCATCACATCCGGCGCTACATCGACGGCATC
>JAGVUU010000292.1 GCA_019136105.1 Gammaproteobacteria bacterium | reverse complement strand
CGGCCGCCGTCGCGGTCCATCACGTTGAGGCGCGTGTTCTCGTAGCCGTGGCGCTGGTCGTCGAAGCCGAGGTAGGCCACGCGCTTCCCGTCGGGCGACACGGCCGGGGACTGGTCCGGCCCCTGGCGCGTGGTGAGCGTGCGCAGCGCACCGTCCGCGACGCGAATCTCGTGCACCTCGGAATTCGCGGGGTCGAATTGGCCGTCGGGGTGGCGGTTGGCCGAGACGAGCAGGAACTGCCCGTCCGGTGTCCAGGCGAGTGGGCCGGCGTGGTCGAACGAGCCGGTGGTGAGCTGGCGCGGGGTGCCACCGAGCGCCGAGACTACGAACACCTGCTGGCGCGTGTCTGCGAGATAGCCTTCGCCGTCCGCGCGGTAGATCAGTTTCTCGATCACCTTGGGTGGCGCGGCCCACTCCGCGCCCTCGGGCTTCGGCAGGGGCTTCGCGAGGGGCGGCGTCTCTTCGGCCACGGGCAGCACGAAGGCGATCATGCGGCCATCCGGCGACCACGCCAGGTGCGACGGCTTCTGCTGCACCCGCGTCACCTGCGTAGTCGCGCCCGTGTCGAGCCAGCGCACGAAAAGCTGCGCGCCGCTGTCGCCAGCGGCCACGTACAGCAACCGCGTGCCGTCAGGTGACCAGCGTGGCGACGCCGCTCGCGACACGATCGGGCGGTGGTCGCGGCCATCGGTGCCCACCAGCCAGAGGTCGCCGGTGTAGGCGTCCTTCATCGCGTCGCCGCGCTGGCGGACGTAAGCCACCTGGCGCCCATCCGGGGAGACCTGGGGGTCGGCTGCCCACTGCAGCTCGAACACATCGGCCGCGGCCAGCGGCGGCGCGGCGTGCGAGATGGGCGCGATTGCAGCAATCAGGCACAGGGCGAGCAGGGCGCGCAGCGTCATGTCGGGGTCCTCGTCTGGGAACCGCGTTTATACGTCAATCGCCCCATGCGTTGGCGTAAGATCGATCCGTAGGCTCCGAGGGAGAGCGACGCCTGACCGTCACGCTCGCATTGCCGTTCAAGGACTCGCGGCGCTTGGTCGCAGGCAACCGTTTCTTCAGCTCGGCCGGCGTTGCCCTCGACGTCATTCGCATCGACATGGATGACGCACTCGTCGCCGACTGGCGTCGCAACGTGGTCCGCGCGCGTGCGCACCTCGGCTGGGACCCCGATGCGGCGTGCGTGGCGAGCGACGGCCTCGACGGCATGTCGCTCGCCATCGCGGCACCGCCGCACCGGTTGCGTACGGCGATGGAGGTGAACGAGTGGGCGCTGTGTGCTGCGCTGCACGACCGCGACCCCTTGCACTGGTGCGGCTTGCGCGACGCCCTGCGGGCCGTCACGCATCGCGACGGCGCACCGCTTGCAAGCCCGTTCCCCGCGGAGATCGAGCCGGTGGCGGCACTGGCGCGTCTCGCGCGCCTCGCCGTTGCCGAAGACCTGTGCTAAATAGATCCTCGTCGGCGGCGACGTCGACCGACCAATCGAACCAACAACCTGGGGGATGACGATGAGCGGACTCGGCACCGGGCCCCGCGTAGGGCTCCTTCGCGCGATCGCGGCAATACCACTGACGGCGCTGCTGGTGCTCGCCGGATGCTCCGATGGAAACGACTTGCCGAGGGGCATCGGTGACCCGCCGAACCCCTCGACGGATTACGTCAACGCGCCGGCCTCGGGTCCCGTCGCCGTCATCCGCCGCACGACCAACGGCGTGCCGCACGTCAAGGCCAACGACCTCGAGTCGGCCGCGTTCGGCATCGGTTATGCACAGGCGCAGGACAACGTCTGCGTGCTCGCCGACGCGTTCATCAAGGCGCGCAGCGAGCGCGCCCGTTACTTCGGGCCCGGCCCCGGCAGCATCCACGTCATCAACGACTTCAGCTACAAGGCGCAGCGCATCCTGAGCGGCGCGGCCGCGGAGTACGCGGCCATGAGCCGCGAGGGCAAGGCGCTGATCCGGGGCTTCGCTACCGGCTACAACAAGTACGTGCGCGAGACGCCCAAGGCCAGCCTGCCGCTCGAGTGCCGCAACGCGCCGTGGGTCTTCGAGGTCACCGTCAACGACGTGGTGGCCCACCTGCGCATCATGGCGGGCATCGCGAGCGGCGAACTGTTCGCCACCGGCGCACTGTTCCTCGCCGTGCCGCCGGGCGTGGATCCCAACCCGGCGCCGGCCGCGGCCGCGCTGGCCGCGTCGGGCAAGCTCGACGCCATCGGCGAGACGGCCCGCTTCGCGCGCCGGAACGCTGCCGAGCAGCAGTTCGCGGACATGGGTCTCGCCAGCAACGCCTGGGGCGTCGGCGCCGACCTGAGCGAGAACGGGCGCGGCGTGCTGCTCGCCAACCCGCACTTCCCGTACACCGGCACGCGCCGCCTCTACGAGATGCAGGTCACGGTGCCCCGGTACGTGAACTTCCACGGCGCGGGCCTCTACGGCTCGCCGATGCCGCAGATCGGCTTCAACGAGAACCTCGGCTGGTCGCACACGGTGAGCGCGAGCCGCCGCTTCACGATGTACCAGCTCGCGCTGAAGCCGGGCGACAACCTCACCTACATCAAGGACGGCGTCGAGAAGCCGATCACCTCGGAAATGCTCAGCATCCAGGTCGCCACCGGCGGCCCGACGCCGGTGACGCTGCAGCGCCGGTTCTATTTCTCGGAATACGGCCCGATGCTGGCGGCCGACGCCGTGACCAGCGGCGGGCTGCCCGCGTGGGGTGCGGCCGGCACGGCGTACACGTACCGCGACGCGAATGCCGACACCCGCAACCTCCTCGACACCTGGCTCAGGATGGCGCGCGCCACCACGCTCGAGCAGTTCCGGGACGTGTTCCGCGGCTGCGGCAGCACGTTGTGGGTGAACTCGACCTACGCGGACGACCAGGGCAACGCCTACTACATCGACAGCTCGTCGGTGCCCAACCTCTCGCCCACGGCGATCGCGGTGCTGAAGGCGAAGATCGCCGGCAGCGCGGCCTACAAGTCGTTGTTCGACGCCGGCCTCACGCTGCTCGACGCCACTTCGCGGGACGACTGGCTCGAGGGCTCCTGCCGCGGCCTGGTGCCGTTCGAGGGCCGTCCGCAGCTCGCGCGCCGCGACTTCGTGCAGAACTCGAACGACAGCTACTGGGCGACGAATCCGGCGGCCCCGCTCGAGGGCTACTCGCCGCTGTTCGGCCCCGAGCGCAACCCGCAGGGCCCGCGCACGCGCATCGGCCTGTTCATGCTGCAGAACCCGGCGGTGGCCGGCTTCGGCGCCGAGGCGCCGGCTGGGCAGGACGGCAAGTTCAGCGGAGCCGACCTCGCCCGCGTGCTGCACAACAACCGCACCTGGTACGCCGAGGAGTTCCTGGGCGAGCTGCGCTCGCGCTGCACCCTCGTGGGCGCGGGCCTGGTCAACGCGACCGGCGGCACGCCGCGCAGCGTCGAGTCGGCCTGCAACGTGCTGCGCACCTGGAACGGCCGCTATGACCTCGACAGCGTCGGCGCGCACGTGTTCCGCGTGTTCATCGCCGATTATCGAAGCAAGTTCGCCACGAACCTGACGACGCCGTTCAACCCGGCGGATCCGGTCGGCACGCCTTCGACGCCGGCGCCAGTGGTGCCGGCCGACATCGCCAACGATCCAATGTTGACGTCCCTCGCGGCGGGCCTGAACCGCCTCGACCAGGCTGGCATCGCGTACAACGCGACGCTCGGCAGCGTGCAGGTGTTCCAGCCGACCGGCGGCGCGGCCCCGGGCGGCACCGCCGTCGCGCTCGGTGCGTCGTTCCCGTGGCACGGTGGTGACGGCACGATCGACGGTGCCTTCAACGCGGTGCGCACGGTCAGCTCGGCGGTGTGGGAGGACACGCGCATCCCGCGCATCAACCCGCCGACGATCGGCAGCACGGCCGGCCTGTCGTCCACGCCGGGGCTGGGTTGGCAGATCGCATACGGCACGAGCTGGCACTTCGGCCTGGAGTTCACGCCGAACGGGCCGAAGGCGCTCGGCCTGGTGAGCTATTCGCAGTCCACCAACTCGGCGTCGCCGTTCTTCAACGACCAGATGCTGCGCTACTCGCAGAAGAACATGCGCGCGATCCCGTTCAGCGAGTCGGAGATCGCAGCCGCCCTGTTGCCGGGCGGGGAGACGACGCTGCGCCTGTTCTGATCGACGCGCCCGCTGGACGACTGGAGGGCCCCCTGGCGGGGCCCTCCTCTTTTGGGGGAACCGCCTGGCATCGCTGGGCCTGGCCGGTGCGCGACAGCCGGGGCGGTTGTCGTAAGATTGCGCTCGCCTGAAAGCCTCAGGCGCACGGAGCAGCGCGGATGCCGAGCATCGTCCCCGAAGGCGCCACACGCGGCTGGATCATCCCGATCGGCGGCGCCGAGAACAAGGAGAACGACCGCCACATCCTCGAGCGCTTCGTGCAGTGCTCGGGGGGGCGCGAGGCCGACATCGTCGTGATCCCGACCGCGAGCCGCCTGCACGAGACGGGCCCGCGCTACCAGCGGTTGTTCCAGGAAATGGGCGCGGCACGCGTCGAGGTGATGGACTTCGACACCCGTCGCGACTGCCAGGAGCCCAGCCGCCTCGAGCGGCTCGAGCGGGCGAGCGGCATCTTCTTCACCGGCGGCAACCAGCTGCGCCTGACGACCCTGCTCGGCGGCACGCCCGTGGCCAAGCTGGTGCGACTGCGCAACGCGGGCGGCGTCGCGGTCGGCGGCACCAGCGCCGGCGCGAGCTTCCTCTCGGAGCACATGATCGCATTCGGCGACGAGGGTTCGTCGGTGATCTCGGGCAGTGTCCGCCTCGCGCCCGGACTCGGCCTCACCAATCGCTTCGTCATCGACCAGCACTTCCGCCAGCGCGACCGCCTCGGCCGGCTGCTCACCGCACTCGCGTACAACCCGTTCGCCGTGGGAATCGGCCTCGACGAAGACACCGCGGCCTTCATCGGGCCCGACGAGACGGTCGAAGTCGCGGGCAGCGGCGGCGTGACGGTGGTGGACGCTTCGGACGTCAGTTACTCGTCGATGGACAGCGTGACCGAGGGCGAGCCCGTCTGCATGCTCGGCTTGAAGCTGCACATCCTCGTCGCCGGCGCCACGTTCAACATGCACACGCGGGTGGCGTCTCCCGGATCGTTGCTGCAGCCGAAGGAATAGCCGGATGCGCATCCTCGACCGTTCGGTTTACGTCGGCCCGTCGCTGTACGCCCACTTCCCGGTCATCCGCCTCGAGCTCGACCTGGGCGACCTCGAAGCGTGGCCCACCGCCCGCCTGGGCCCTGACTTCATCGACGGTCTCCTGTCCGCGCTCCCGGGCCTCGGCGAGCACGGCTGCTCGTACGGCGAGCCCGGCGGATTCGTGCGCCGCATGCGCGAGGACGACGGCACGTGGCTCGGCCACGTGCTCGAGCACGTCGCGATCGAGCTGCAGAACATCGCCGGCGAGAGCGTCACCTTCGGCAAGACGCGCGGCGCCGGGTCGCCCGGCGTGTACACGGTCGTGTACGAGTATGCGCAGCGCGATGAGGGGATCGCCGCCGGCGAACTCGGGTTGCGGCTGATCTGTTCGCTGCTGCCGCACGTGATCCGCCCGGACGGGGCTGTGCCTGAGGGCTGGAGCTGGCCGGAAGCACGCGATGAGTTCATCCGCTTCGCGCAGCGCCGCGCGCTCGGCCCGTCGACCGCTTCGCTGGTGAAGGCAGCCGAGGCGCGCGACATCCCGTGGCTCAGGCTCAACGACCAGTCGCTCGTGCAGCTTGGCCACGGCAAGTACCAGCAGCGCATCCAGGCGACCGTCACGGGCCGCACGTCGCACATCGCGGTCGAGCTGGCGAGCGACAAGGAAGAGACCAACAAGATCCTGGCCTCGCTCGGACTGCCGGTGCCGAAGCAGGAACTCGTGCAGAGCGAGGCCCAGGCGGTGCGGGCCGCGAACCGCATCGGCTATCCGGTGGTGACGAAGCCCTACAACGGCAACCACGGCCGCGGCATCTCGATCCGGCTCATGACGGACGATGAGGTGAAGCAGGGCTTCGCGGTCGCGCGCGAGCACTCGCGCTCGATCATCGTCGAGACCTACCTCGAGGGCGACGACCACCGCTTGCTGGTCGTGAACGGCGAGCTGGTGGCAGCCACGAGGCGCACGCCCGGCCACGTGGTGGGCGATGGCGTCCATACCGTCGCGCAACTTGTCGAGCGGGTGAACCAGGATCCGCGTCGCGGCGTGGGCCACGAGAAGGTGCTCACCCGCCTCGAGATCGACGCGCAGGCGCTCAAGATGCTCGACCGCGCCGGCCTCACGCCGGCGTCCGTGCCCGACGCTGGGCAGGTCGT
>JAGVUU010000237.1 GCA_019136105.1 Gammaproteobacteria bacterium | reverse complement strand
GGGCATCGTCGCGCTGATCTTCTTCTACGGCGTCGGCCTCGGCGTTGCGTACGGGGTCGGCGCGGGCACGGTGAAGAGCGACCGCGACGTGATCAAGGGCATGAGCCAGCAGATGTCCACGCTGGGCGGCTACATGGTGCTGGTGTTCTTCGCGGCCCAGTTCGTCGCGTTCTTCAACTGGACCAACCTCGGCCTGATCCTGGCGGTCGAGGGCGCACAGTTCCTCAAGTCGGCCGGGCTGCACCAGGTGCCGCTGATGCTGTCGTTCATCCTGCTCGCCGCGACGATCAACCTGGCGATGGGCTCGGCGTCGGCGAAATGGGCGCTGATGGCGCCGGTGTTCGTGCCGATGTTCATGCTGCTGGGCTACCCGCCGGAGCTCACCCAGACCGCCTACCGCGTCGGTGACTCGGTCACCAACATCATCTCGCCGATGATGAGCTACTTCGCACTGATCATAGCGTTCGTGCAGCGTTACCTCGCGAAGGCCGGGCTCGGCACGCTCGTGTCGCTCATGCTGCCCTACTCCGTCACCTTCCTGATCGGCTGGTCGCTCCTGTTCGTCGCCTGGATCCTGCTCGGCTGGCCGGTCGGCCCCGGCGCGCCGACGTCGCTGCCCGTCGCCGGCACGGCCGGCTGACCGGCACTACGTGCGCGTCGCCTCGGCACGCAGCAGGTCCCATAGCGCCGCGACGTGTTCGCGCTCGGTCGTCAGCGAACCCACGGACAGGCGCACCATCCAGCGCCCGTCGAGCACGGCGGGCGTGACGTAGGCTTCGCCCGACGTGTTGACGCGCTCGGCCCACGAGAGCGTGTGGCGATCGAGCGCCTCGCCCTCGAGCCCCGGCGGTTCGTGGCGCACGCAGAGGGTCTGCAGCGCCACCGGAGCGAGCACGCGCCAATGCGGCTCGCCGCGCACCTGGACCTCGAGCCAGCGCGCGTTGTCGAGGTCGCGCCGCAAGCGGCGCTGCAGGCCCTCGACACCCTGTTCGCGGATCAGGCACCACAGCTTGAGCGCACGGAAACGGCGGCCGAGCGGAATGCCCCAGTCGCGGAGGTTCTTCACCCGGCTGTCCACGGCACTCTGCAGGTAGCTCGGATTGGTGCTCATCACCCGCACGAGGTGCTGGGGATCACGCACGTAGTAGAGCGAACAGTCGAACGCGACGCCGAGCCACTTGTGCGGGTTCATCACGAGCGAATCGGCACGCTCGATCCCGGCCCACAGCGGCCGGCACTCCGGCAGGATCATGGCCGAACCAGCCATGGCGGCATCCACGTGCATCCACAGGCCGTGCTCCGCCGCCACGGCAGCGATCGACTCCAGCGGATCGAAGGCCGTGGTGGCCGTGGTGCCGCAGGTTGCGACCACCGCGCAGGGCCGGCGCCCGGCCGTGAGATCGTCACGCACTGCCTGCGCGAGCGCTCCGGGTTGCATGGCGTACTTCGCGTCGGTCGGGACCACGTGGATGTTCGCGCGGCCAAATCCGGCGAGCAGCGCCGCCTTCTCGACCGAGCTGTGACTGTGCGCCGACACGTAAACGACGAGCGGAACTGCCTCGCCCTGCAGGCCCCGAGAGGCCAGCGAGAACCCGCTGCTGCGTTCGCGCGCACAGATCAGGGCCACCAGCGTGCAACTCGAGGCCGTATCCTGGATCACCCCGCTCCACGCGTCCGACAGGCCCACCATCTGTCGCATCCAGTCAGTCACGACTTCCTCGACCTCGGTGAGCGCCGGACTCGACTGCCAGGACAGGCCGAGCACGCCGAGGCCCGTGCTCAGGTAATCGCCAAGCACCGACGACAACTCTCCGTTCGACGGGAAGTAGCCGAAGAACCGCGGGTGCTGCCAATGCGACAGCCCTCGTACGATCACCTGGTCGAGGTCGCGCAGGACGGCGTCGAACCCTTCGGGCGACTGTGGCGGCGACGCAGGCAACTGCGCCTTGATGTCGCCGGGCGCGACGCGCGACATCACCGGGAGCGACGCGGCGCGCTCGCGATAATCGGCGACCCAGTCGACGATCTGGTGGCCGAGACGGCGGAACTCTTCGGGGGTCATGCCTGGATCTCCTGACGGGAAGCCAACCTGCGCGCGAGGACGGCGTGTGCGCGGCGCCCGAGTGGATAGCGCCACGCGAGCAGCAACATCGGCACCAGCAACGAGCAGGGCCAGGCGACGAACGCCAGCTTGAGCCCGAGCGCCGCGGCCGGAGTGAGGTCGCCCTGGGGCACGAATCCGAACCACGCCGGAATGGCAAGCGCGATGGCGCCGCCCACGCCCTGGTTCAGCTTGGTGACGACGGACTGGAACGAAAAGAAGATGGCGGCGCGATCCTGGCGGTTGCGCCAGACGTCGTAGTCCACGATATCGGCGAGCAGCGACGGCAACGCGATCGACGATAGGCCGAGGAAAAAGCCGAAGCAGGCCATGATCGCGATCATCGGACGCAACGCGCCAGCGCCCGGTTCCAGCGACGGTACCACCGACAACGCCGCGATCATGCCCACGGCCGCGAAGGCCCACGCCCGGTGCTTCTCCACCCGCTTCATCACTTGCAGCCACAGCGGCATGCCGAGCGCCATGGCGAGCGTCATCGGCAGCGCGACGTGCGGCACCTTGTCCGCAAGGCCGAGATAATGGCTCGCATAGATCACGAACAGGCTCGCGACCGCCCCGGTCGCGAGACCGAACAGGATCTGCGTGAGCAGGAAATACCGAAGTGGAGGCGTCTCGAGCAGGGCCCGGTACAGGTCGGCGAAGCGGACGCGTTGCGACCGCACGCGCCGCGCGGGCTCCGGCACGGCCCGGCACAACAGCAGCACCGCGAGCGGCAGGCTCACCACGATGAAGATCGCAATGGCGCGCATCGTTTCCGGGCTGAACTTCGTGGTGCCACCCGCGAGCAGCATTGGCGAGGCCATGAACAGCACGCCACCCACGAACCCGAGCAACTGCCGCCACAGCGCGATGCGCGAGCGCTCGTGGTAGTCACGCGACAATTCGGCCGCCATCGCCGTGTGAGGGATCTCGACCAGCGTCCAGCCAAGCGTGACCACGAGATACCAGGCGAGCAGGTGACCAACGCCCGAGTCGGCAGACGGGTTGTAGAGGAACCACGCCCCGCCAGCGACGAGCGCCGCACCGGCGATCATCCATGGCTTGCGGCGCGCCGAGCGATCCGAGAGATACCCGATGAGCGGGTCGGTCAGCCCGTCGAAGATCCGGGCGGCCAGCGTGGCGGTGGCAAGACCGGCAAGCGTCACCGCGCTGTACTCGAGGTAAAAATTCGGCAGCACGGCCGCCGTCGGCGACATCAGCATCGACAGTGGCAGGTTGACCAACCCGAAGGCGAGCAGCAGCGGTGTCGGCAGGCGGGACGGAATCGGCGTCATCGGGTAACGTCGGCAACGGCCGGAACCGTCATTGTCCTTCATGCCCGGGAGCTTTGCCCATGCGCAAGCATGTCTTCACCATCTCCGCCCTCCTCCTGCTGCAGACCGCCCAGGCCGGTGCAGCGGAGAGCCCGGCACCTGCCGACGCCTTCATGTCCTCCCTCGCCCGGCTCTGTGGCCAGGCGTTTGCGGGGCGAATCACTGCGAATGAGCCGCGTACCGACCGCGATCCCTTCGAGGGCAAGGCACTCGTGATGCACGTCCGGGAGTGCCGGCCGGGTGAAGTTCGCGTGCCATTCCACGTCGGTGAGGATCGCTCGCGCACCTGGGTCGTCACGCGGACCGACTCGGGCCTGAGGCTGAAACACGACCACCGGCACGAGGATGGCACACCCGACGTACTCACGATGTACGGCGGCGACTCACGGGGCGCCGGCACGGCCACCCGACAGGAGTTTCCGGCAGACGCCGAGTCAATCGCGTTGTTCGAGCGCGAAGGGTTGTCTGCTTCGACCGGCAACGTGTGGGCGATCGAGCTCGAGCCGGCCGTGCGCTACGTCTACGAACTCGCGCGCCCCGGGCGGCTGTTTCGAGTGGAATTCGACCTGACTCGACCCGTGACGCCTCCCCCACCGCCCTGGGGCAGTGCGGCGCATCGCGCCGATGATCGGATGCACGAATCTCATGCCGTCAGCTTGTAGAGGTAGATGGGTGCCGCGTGGGTCTCGAGCACCTGCTCGTCCGCCACGCGTCCGACGACGCCGCGCGGCCCGGCGGGCGTGACTTCCTCGGCGAACAACCGGCCATTCGGCGGCAAGACACCGAGCGACACCAGGGTGCGGGCCGCACCATCCCGCTCGGCCGCGGAGATGAAGCCGACGCCCGCCTCGAGTTCCGAATCCACGCGGCGATACAGCACGGGCGACCAACGTTCGCCCGCCAGCCGGCGCCGCGACGGGCGCTCACCGCGCAGGTGATCGCCGACTCGCTCGAGCGGGGTCCGCACGCGGTCCTCGAAGCCGTTCAGGCGCCACTGCAGGTCGGAGCCGAACAGGAACATCTCCAGCTGGTTGCGTCCGTCGGAGAGGCCCCAGCGAAACTCGCAGCCGAGGCCCGCCGGCGTCGCCTTCTCGCTGTCCGCGAGCACGGTGCGCACGAGCGCGCGCACAGGCAACGGCCCGGTCGGCAGCAGCAATTCGCCCTCCAGTTCGTCACCGCCGCGCGCCCCGCTCACCGGCGCACCGACGATGCGGCAACCCAGCGGCGAGATGTCGGTGGCGAGCCCCAGCGACAAGCCGCGCGGCGTTTGGACGCGCAGCGGGACCGGCAGCGGGAAGCGGTACTCGCGGCGGCGCGAGGACGACGTTTGCAGCGCCAAGCGGATGCCGGCGGCGGCGATGCCGAGCGTGAGCGACGCCCACAGCAGGTTGCCGATCAGTGCGCCGACGGGCAATCCGCTGCCCTTCCGGAAGAGCGTCAGGCCCACGGCGATCGCGACGGCATTGAGCCCCAGCACGAGGAACTGCGGCCACAGGGTCTGCCGCGCGGCGACGGCCTCGCCCATGGACTTCGGCGTGACGACCAAACGCAGCTTGCGCAGGACGAAGCCGAACGTCGCCGTCATGAACACGGCGAAGCGCATCATCGTGTACTGCTCGGCGAGCAGCGTGCGGCCATAGCCGCGCGCCACTTCCTCGGACACCCAGAATGCGAGCAGGTAGTACGGGATGAAGCGCGCCAGGAACTCGGCATCGAGCGCCAGGATCGGCATCACGCCCGTGGTAAGCACGATGACGGGCGACAGGAAGAAGACCGCCCGTTGCCAGTCCTTGAAGTACGCAACCATCGTCGCGAGGTACGAAATGCGCTGGCCGAGCGTGAGCCCGCGCGCGAGCACGACGCCCTCCTGCCGCCAGACCTGCATCGCGCCCTGCCCCCAGCGCAGGCGCCGCCCCTGGAACGGGATCGCGCCCTCGGGCGCGAGCCCGAAGGCGAGCGACTTCGAGTAGTACACCGACTTCCAGCCGCGCTTGTGCAGCTTGACCGAGGTGTGGATGTCCTCCGTAGCCGAGCCGGTGGCGAAGCCGCCGATGTCGTCGAGCGCCGTGCGCCGGATCACCGCGCAACTGCCGCAGAAGAGCGCCGAATTGAGCCGATCCTTGCCGGCCTGGATGACGCGGAAGAACAGCGTCTGTTCGCTCCACGCGGGCGAAGCGCTCCGGTCGGGCCGGCGCTGGAACGAGTCGAGGTTGTAGAGGTCCTGCGGCGTCTGGACGAACGCAACCTTGTCGTCCGCGAAGAAGCCGAGCGTCTCCTCGAGGAAGGATGGGGCCGGCGCGTGGTCGGCGTCGAAGATCGCGATGAACTCCGCCCTGGTGTGCCGCAACGCGTTGTTCAGGTTGCCGGCCTTGGCGTGGCGATTCCAGGTGCGCGCGAGGTAGCGGCAGCCGAGTTCCTCGGCCAGCACGTGCATTTCGAGGCGGTTGCCGTCGTCCAGCAACCACACCTCGTGCGCGTGCCTCATGCGCTGCGCGGCCATGAGCGTGCGGCGCACGATGTCAACCGATTCATTGTCCGTGGGCACGAACACCGCGATGGTCGCGTGGGCGGGCACGGGCAACGGCGCCCGGCGCTGCAGTCGCCAGCACATCACGAGGGACAGCATCGCGCAGGCGAATCCGAACACCTCGGCCCCGTAGACGACGGCCGAGAACAGCGTCGCCTCCGGATTGAACGTGCCCGGGCGCCATGCCAGGTACCAGACACCGACCACCACGAACGCCGCGACCAGCAACCGCTGCGCCACCGACAGGTCGGCAACCTTCGCAGACGGAACGGCCGGACCGCTCTTGCCCTCGCTTGCCACGATAGAGGCCTCGCGCAGGCACACGCCACCCGACCGCCGGGGCGTTTCTGCCAGCACAATCGCGCCGCAATCGCTCTGAGGCGCGACGGCGGGAACTCTAGAGGCGGCCAATCCCGCGAACCGGGCATGCGTCGCAATCCTCCGGACTTATGTCGCGCAATCAGCGCGGATCTGCGACAGGGGTCTCGTTCCC